>NZ_JBFTLX010000147.1:0-16972 GCF_056396665.1 Cupriavidus sp. 05T313
GAAGATGATCGGATTTCTTTTGCCACAGCAACACCACTTCTCGATGTTGCGAAAATTTCGATCATTTATTCTCGCTCGCGGATTATCAATGAGCGCTGTTTTCCGCGCCATCTGTTGCACTCCGCATATAAAAGCGAAGCGGTAGTCGCACAAAAGAATACAGAGATTCAACCCGACCAAATCACTAACCTCCGAGTCGAATTGACTGACATGCAAACCGCGTCAATCTATGTCAATGCACTTCCGCAACGCGCGCCGCATGACGCGCGGTGTCGCCCCGTTTGTCCCGTTCATCCTGACGCTGCCTTCGCTCGCGGTTGCCCAGGCCCTGCCCTTCTTCCCGCCGGCCACCCCGCACGCCGCCATCGAGCGCCGTCAGGAACAACAGCAGGAAGCCGCGCGTGAGCGCGCCATGGCCCGCCCTGACGTACTCACGGCTTCCCCCAATTAAAAACGGCATCGCGGGACCGCTGATGCTGCCCGCGGAGTCGCCCTGCTTTCTCATCAAGATGGTGCGTTGGGAAGGTGCGGAGGACTTTGCATGGCTCCAGGCCGAGGCCGGCATCCTGCCCACCCAGTGCGTCGGTGGCAAGGGGCTGGCGACCATCCAGGAGTATTTTTCCGCGCGGCTGCTCGCCCGAGGCTACATGACCACGCGCGTGGTGATCCCGGACCAGAATCTCGCCGGCGGCGAATTGCGCCTGCGCGTGGTGGCCGGACGCATTTCTGGTGTCAAGGCCGAGGGCGCGCCCGGCTGGTGGCGCGTGGCCTTGCCCACCGGCCCCGGCGGCCTGGTGAATCAGCGCGACCTGGACCAGGGCACGGAGAACGTGCGCCGCCTGCAGGGACAGGCCGATGCCAGCATCGATCTCGTTCCCGGCGAGAACCCCGGCGACACCGAGCTGATCATCAAGGCCGGCACCGGCAAACGCTGGCATGCCCTCGTGACAGGCGACAACGCCGGGCTGGATAGCACCGGACGCTACCAGATGGGTGGCACGCTGACGGTGGACTCGCCACTGTTCCTGTACGACAGCCTGACCGTCTCCGGCAGCACCAATGCCAATGCCGGCAACGGCGCGGCGGGGACGCGCTCTTCGGCGATCAGCTACAGCATTCCCTTCGGCTACTGGAACGCCTTCTTCAATGCCAACCAGTCGCGATACCACCAGACGGTGGCGGGTTTCGACAGCGACATCGTCTATGGCGGGCGCAGCACGCAGATCGAGGCAGGACTTGGCTACGTGCCGTTCCGCAATGCCTCGGGCAAGACAAGCCTGTACGGCAAGGTGTTCCGCAAGACCGCCCGTTCCACCCTGGATGGCATCGATATCGAAGTGCAGCACCGCGATTTCGTCGGCTTCGAGGCCGGCGCCGCGCACCGCCAGTACCTCGGCAATACGGTGCTGGATGTCGGCGCGGCATGGCGCGCGTCACTGCCCGCGCACTCCAGGTCGCCCGGCTTTGTGCTGGGCGAGCCCGGCTGGGATGGCAAGTCGGAGATCGTGCTGGCGAACGCCGGACTGATGGTGCCATTCCAGGCCGCCGGGGAGCGCTTGCGCTACCAGGGCAACGTGCGCATGCAGTACGCCCGCACCCGCATCCTGCCGTCCGACTACTTCGTCATCGGCAACCGCTATTCGGTGCGCGGTTTCGATGAACAGCTGACCCTTGCCGCCGAGAACGGCATCACCTGGCGCAACGAACTGGCCTGGCAACTCGCGAATACGGGCCAGGAAGCCTTCCTGGGTTTCGACATGGGACATGTCAGCGGCCCATCCGCCGGGTTCCTGGCGGGCCAGTCGCTGATGGGTGCCGTGATAGGAGCGCGCGGGCGCTGGGCCATGGGTGGCTACGCCGCCCTGACCTACGAGGTCACGCTCGGCAGGCCGGTCAGGAAGCCAGAGTTCTTCCGCACGCACACGCCCAATATCGCGGCGCAGATCGGTGTGGAATTTTAGGCCCCGCAGCCCGGGGGTATCGCGCAATCGATGCGCGCCCAAGAACGTGAATCGTTTGCATGTTTGATTAACCAAGAGGAGAAGACCGAATGAACAGACTGACAGCAGGATCGCTGTTTGCCGCGGCTGGGCTGCTCGCCCTGCTTGGCGGCTGCGCGACCGAATCATCGACTGCCTTGCCCGTGCAGAAGGTCGAGAGTGCCAGCCGCCCCTACGTGGGCGTGCGCACGCCGATCGCAGTCGGGAAGTTCGATAACCGTTCGAGCTATATGCGCGGCGTGTTTTCCGATGGCATCGACCGGCTGGGCGGCCAGGCCAAGACTGTCCTGATCACGCACCTGCAACAGACCAACCGCTTCCATGTTCTCGACCGCGACAACCTGGACGAGATCAAGCGCGAGGCGGGCATCAAGAGCCAGGCGCAGCGTCTCAAGGGTGCCGACTACGTGATCACCGGCGACGTGACCGAGTTCGGGCGCAAGGAAGTGGGCGACCAGCAACTCTTCGGCATTCTCGGCCGCGGCAAGTCGCAGGTGGCCTATGCGAAGGTGGCCCTGAACGTGGTCAATATCGCGACATCGGAAGTGGTGTTCAGCAGCCAGGGCGCGGGCGAGTACGCGTTGTCTAGCCGCGAGGTCATCGGTTTTGGCGGCAGCTCCAGCTATGACTCGACACTCAACGGCAAGGTGCTGGATCTCGCCATGCGCGAGGCCGTGACGAATCTGGTCAACGGGGTCGAGGCCGGCGCCTTGACGCCGCGCAATCCCTGAATGCCAATATCCAGAGGAAAAACTGTGAAGACATTATTCCAGCCGTGCCGCCTGGCGACACTCGCGCTCACGGCAAGCGCATTGCTGGCGGGTTGCGCCGCGCCAGCCAAGCCCCTGTATCAGTGGGAGAGCTACCAGCCGCAGGTTTATCAGTACTTCAAGGGCGAATCGAAGCAAGCCCAGATTGAAGCGCTTGAACGCGATCTGCAGAAGATCATGGCAGCGGGCAATACGCCGCCGCCGGGCTACCACGCGCATCTTGGCATGCTGTACGCCGATGTTGGCAAGGATGACCAGATGGTCCGCGAGTTCCAGACGGAAAAGACCCTGTTTCCGGAGTCGTCCGCCTATGTGGATTTCCTGATGAAGAACATCAAGCAAGGGGGGAGCAAGAAATGAGGGATATGTTCAAGCGCGCGCTCGCGTTCCTGGCCGTCGCAGCGCTGACCGCCGGGTGCGCGGCGCCATCCAGGAATGTCGATTACGCCGCCTACAAGGAGAGCAAGCCGCGCTCGATCGTGGTCCTGCCACCGCTGAACGAGTCGCCTGACGTCGCGGCGACCTACAGCATGCTGTCGCAGGTCAGCTATCCGCTTGCCGAGGCCGGGTACTACGTGCTGCCGGTGGCCCTGGTGGACGAGACCTTCCGCCAGAATGGCCTGACGACGCCGGGTGATATCCATGCCGTCCCGCCAGCGAAGCTCAGAGACATCTTCGGCGCGGATGCCGCCCTCTACATCACGGTAACGGACTACGGGACCAAGTTCCAGGTGGTTAACAGCGCCACGGTCGTAAGCGCGAAGGCGACGCTCGTGGATTTGCGGACAGGGGGCACGCTCTGGACTGGCGCCGCTTCGGCATCCAACAGCCAATCTGGCAACGCCGGCGGAGGCCTGGTCGGGATGCTCGTGGCTGCGGCGATCGCGCAGGTGATCAACAGCGTGTCGGATGCAAGCTATTCGGTCGCGGGAACAGCGAGCCTGCAGCTGCTGTCGGCCGGCAGCCCGGGCAGCATCCTGTACGGTCCGCGCTCCGCCAGGTACGGCTCGGATTGATGGTGCAGCGCCTGCTGCCGCAGTGCTGCCGCCCGCCGGTAGTGTTCACCCGCAAGTGCTCCATGGGCGGCTACACCGCGTTGGCCTGCAAGGTGACGCCTGGCTGGCCGTCAGGAAGCCCGAATTCTTCCGCACGCGGCAGCCCTGCATCGCGGCGCAAATCGGCATTGCGTTCTAGCCCGGACCATCCCTGAAGCCTGGCGGCCACTCCGAGCGAGTTACTAATTGGGGGCGTCCCAGCATGATTCGAAGCTGGGACGCAACGGATAGTGCTTGCCATCCGGGTTCAATCAACAACGTTAGCGGGTATTTCCGATGCAAAGCGCATGCACTATTCCAAGTGATCTTCGCCGCTTGGGACTTGATGGCATCCTGATCATTAACGTTCGCTCGTTTGTCGAGCGCCGCAAGCATATTCAAGCGCAGCTTTTCAGATTCGGACTAGAAGGCGAATTTGTCCATGCRTTTGACGCCGTCGACATCGACAAGCAAATCAATGACAAATACTTCAAGGGCACGGGGCTTCGGCCAGCGCAGAAATCCTGCTCGCTGAAGCATATCGTCGCACTTGAGCGTATTTGCTCTCGAGGCTGGCGACGTGCGCTGATTTTGGAGGATGACGCAGTGTTGGCGGAGACTTTTCCAGCCGGCCTGAAGCAAGCGTTGATCGAGTCGTCGAGACATCGGTGCCCGCACGTCATTTATCTTGGTTGTGGTGGAAACCAGTACACCCCTCGCAGTCAACGGATTGCTGGTCAGCACTTGTACAAGAACAACCGCGGACGCTTTACCGATTCCTATGTCATTGGCATTACCGAGGCATCCGCGAGGCTGGAATGGATGTCTGCGAACAAGATGGATTTGCCGATCGACCTCGCCTTCGATGCGATGGACAGGCTGGTCGGCAATGAGATTCTCTGGTTCGAGGATCCGGTGGTTGAACAGGGTAGCAAGAATGGCGCCTTTGAAACAACACTGCAACCCGGTCGTACTGCGAAGGCGCAAAGATTGCACTTCGCCTGGAAGCGGCTTTGGCAAAAGCATGTGCGTCAGATCTGGCGATAGATCGAGGTCACCAGTATCGGCCGCAAACTTGCGGCACGAAGAAGCACGCGCTGACGCATCGCCCGCCAATGCTTGCTGTGCGCCCCCCATCCACCGCTCAAATCTCCGCCCGCAACCCCACAAAAAACCGCCGCCCCGGCGCCGGCTCGAAATACCGCCCGTTGCTCTCGTTCACGATCACCGAGCCGATGTAGCGCCGGTCGGTGACATTGTCGATGCGCCCATACGCGTACCAGCGCATGCGCCCCACGCGGAAGTTGTAGCCGGCACGCAGGTTGAAGATGGCGTAGCCCGGCGCGTATTGCGTGTTGAGGTCGTCGGCAAAGACGCGCCCTTCCACGCGCATCTCCACGCCCAGCGTGAGGTCGGCCACCGGCTTGTACGTTGCCTCGGCGAACAAGCTGTGGCGTGCGGTGCCGGGCAGGCGATTGCCGGAGGCAACCGTTGCGCCCTGCGCATTGCGGAAAGCGTCGCCAAAGAAGGCGTCGAGCCAGGTGTAGGCCAGCCCGGTGCCGTAGCGTTCTCCGGGGCCGTAGACGCCGCGCCATCCCAGTTCCAGCCCGCGCCGGCGCACACCATTGACGTTCTGGTAGACGGAGCGGCCGTTGTCGTTGGCCAGCGGCACGATTTCGTCGTGGCTGTCGGCATCGAACAGCGCGGCCTCCAGCCGGTGTCCCTGGCCTTGCCATTTGACGCCGATCTCGCCCTGGCGGCTGGTGGATGGCTGCAGGCCAAGGTTGGTGCCGGTGCCGCCTGGGCCGTAGGCCACCTCGGTCAGCGTCGGCGTCTCAAAGCCGCGGCCCAGGTTGGCATAGACGTTGAGCGAGTCGAGCGCTTGCCAGACCACGCCGAGCACCGGGCTCACGTTGTTATACGTGGCGGTGCCGCTGTCATCGGGGCTGGCCGCCGTGATGTAGTGATCGTCGATGCGCAGCCTGACCTTGCTGGCACGCACGCCGCCCACGAGCCGCCAGGCGGGGTTCCAGGTCCAGTCGAACTGGGCAAAGGCGCCGAGGCTGCCCGCCTTGTCGGTCTCGTCGCGGCGCAGCGCGCCCTGCGTGCCGTTCTGGTTCACGAAGCCGGTGCGCGCGTCGCGCATGCCATCGGCGTCGACGCCGGCGCTCCACAGCAGCGGCAGGCCGTTCAACGTGGTGTTGTGGTGCCACGAGAGCGCGCCGCCGCCATAGCTGCGGTCGATATCCACGATGCCGCCCGCCGACGAGGGCGCGATGCCGCTGAAGCCCAGGTACTGGGTTAGCTGGCGCGTGCCGCCGTAGAGGCGGAACTCAAGATTGTCGCGCTCGCTCAGGCGCTGCTCCACCTGCACGCCGCCCTGGTTCTGCCGGACAGTCTTGCCGGTATTGAACTGCGTGGCCAGCGGCACCGCCTGGCGCGGGTTGGCATCGGCCTGGGCGCGGGTAAGGCCGAGCGCGTCCTGCGCCTGCGGCTGGTCGAAGGCGTTGAACAACAGGGTGACGCGGGTGCCGGTGACAGGTTCCGCCACCACCTTGGCGTTGAGCTGGCGGCGCCGGGCCGCGCTGTGGTCGCGGTAGCCGTCGGTTTCAAAGGTCCATGCGTCCAGCACGCCGCCGATCTTGTCGTTACCGCCACCGACGGCCACGCTGGTCATCCATTGCCCGTCGGAGCCGAAGCCGCTCCCCACCCGTGCCATCGGCGCCTTGGGCGGATCGGGCGTAAAGATCTGCACGACGCCCCCCGAGGCGTTGCCGTAGAGCTGGGCGAAGGGGCCGCGCAGCACCTCGATGCGGCTGGCGTTGGTGAGATCGGCAGTGGATGCTTGCCCCTGCCCGTCCGGCATGGTGGCGGGAATGCCGTCGACATACAGCCGCACCCCGCGCACGCCGAACGTGGAGCGGCTGCCAAAGCCGCGCACCGCAAGCTGCAGGTCTTGCGAGTAGTTCTGGCGCTCGCGCGCGGCCACGCCAGGCACGAGTGTCAGCAGCTCCGAGAGGTTGATCAAGGGGCTCGGGGTCGCCAGCGAATCGACCGGGACATTGTCGATCGCGGCCGGCGCGTCAAAGCGCTTCTGCTCGGCGCGGCTGACGCTCACCACCACGTCGGGGAGCGTTTCCTCGGCACAAGCCACGCCCGGCGCGGCCGCGAGCATGGCGGCTGCCAGGCACCACAGACGGTAAGAAGCCAGCCCGGAAACTGGTTTCCGGCTTCGCGCACCGCCCTTGCTGCCTGCCATCTTCCTGCCCTGGGTCCGTTGATCGCTCCCCTTCCTGCCGCGCGGGCGGCCCTGCGCGGCGATCAATTGGCCTTGGGCCGGATCGCGTCGGCGGTGCCCTGGATGAAAGCCTTGATCTTCTCGACATCCTCCATGCTCAGCTTGCCCGTGAAGTCCGGCATGCCGCGCGCCAGGGCGGGGCCTTTGAAGATGAACTTGTCGAGGTTCTGGATATAGGCGGCGTTCAGATAGCCAAGGTTGGGAATATTGCCGCCGCGATCCACGCCAGGCACGCCATGGCACAGCACGCAATTGCTGACATAGAGCGCGGTGCCTGCCGCGACATGGGCGGGGTCATATTTCACGCCCGCCAGCAATCCTTCCGCGCGGTACTGCACGAAGGCGGGCATCGGCGCCTTGCCACCCACGGCGAAGGTGTAGACCGTGCCGGGCCCCTGCCGCTCGGTGGCGCGCTGGGCCTGCCCGTAGACGCCGCCCCAGCCGACGGCGACGGACACGTACTGCTTGCCGTCGACCATGTAGCTCACGGGTGCCGCGATCACGCCGGTGCCCGTGGGGGATTCCCACAGCTTGGCGCCGGTGGCGGCGTTGTAGGCGATGAAGCGGCCGTCGGCCGTGCCCTGGAACACCAGGTTGCCGGCGGTGGTCAGCGTGCCGCCGTTCCACGGCGAGACGTATTCCTGGGTCCACGCGGCTTTCTGCTGTACCGGATCCCAGGCAATCAGGCGGCCGAAGGGCTTGCTCGCGGGCGGCTCGGCGTTGAGGAACTTCGCCGTGTTCCAGCCCACGTTGCCATGCGGCTGGCCAGGCTGCTTGCCGTTGAACGTCCAGTTCTTGTCGTCCATCAGGTTCAGCGGCACATGCTGCGCCGGCAGGTAGACCAGTCCGGTCTGCGGGTTGAACGACATCGAATGCCAGTTGTGCGCGCCATAGGGACCGGGGATGGCGTCATAAGGCTTGTCCGTGGCACGCGCCTCGGGCAGCTCGATCGGGCGTCCGTTCTGGTCGTAGCCGCTGGCCCAGTTCACATCGACGAAGTTCCTGGCCGAGATGAACTGGCCGTTGGTGCGGTCGATGACGAAGAAGAAGCCGTTCTTGGGCGCGTGCAGGATGACCTTGCGTGCCTTGCCGCCAATGTTGAGGTCGGCCAGTATCATGGGCTGGGCGGAGGTGTAGTCCCAGTTGTCGCCAGGCGTTTCCTGGTAGTGCCAGACATATTTGCCGGTATCGGGATCGAGCGCGACGATGGAGGCCAGGTAGAGGTTGTCGCCGCCGGCCGGGCTGCGCTTGCTGCGCGACCAGGGCGAGCCGTTGCCGGTGCCCACGTACATCAGGTTGAGCTCGGGGTCGAAGGCCAGCGTGTCCCATGCCGTGCCGCCGCCGCCGGCTTCCCACCATTTGCCGGCCGGGTCCCAGGTCTTGGCTGCCCTGGCCATCGACTCGTCCTCGAACGGTTTGCCTGGGTCGCCCGGCACCGTGAACCAGCGCCATTTCTGCTCGCCCGTGCCCGCGTCGTAGGCGGTGATATAGCCGCGCACGCCGTATTCCGCGCCGCCGTTGCCGATGATGACTTTGCCCTTGAACACGCGCGGCGCGCCGGTGATGGTGTAGGAGTGGCTGCGGTCGATGATGGTGTCTTTTTCCCAGACCTTGCGGCCGGTGCCCGCATCGAGCGCAATCAGCCGGCCATCGTAGGCAGCGACGAACACCTTGCCCTGGTAAAGCGCCACGCCGCGATTGACGACATCGCAGCAGCCCTTATAGCCGATCGACCTGTCGACCTTCGGGTCGAAGGTCCAGATGCGCTTGCCGCTGCGGGTGTCGATGGCGTGTACCACGCTCCACGAGGCGCTGACATACATGATGCCGTTCACCACCAGCGGCGTGGCTTCCACCCCGCGCGTGGATTCCAGGTCATAGGACCACGCCAGCCCCAGGTCCTTCACGTTGTCGGCATTGATCTGCGAGAGCCGGCTGAAGCGGGTTTCCGCGTAGTCCAGGCCGTAGCTGGGCCAGTCGGGGGTCTTGGCGGCGTTGGTCTCGATAAAGGCGCCATCCACGCCGCGGGTCACGGCACGGATGTGGTCGGCGCTGGCAACCCTGGCAGGCGGCTTGGTTTGCGCGGCCGCGAGCGAGGCCGCGGCCAGTCCTGCCGCCAGCATGGCCAGCTTGCCGGTGCGCCGCGCGGCGCCCGGCCAGCAGGAGAAAGCCCGCTTGGATTCTTGGCTCATTGTGTCTCCTCTTCTTTTATTTATTCTTGCTTCTTCTGGGGGGGAAGCCAGGCTGGTTCTGTGCCAGCGGCTGGCCAATGGTGCGGCGGACATTGCCCGCCGCACCACCGGATTGCAGCGATCCTAAGGATGGCGGCAGAGGCGCGTTATACACACTCGGGATTACCCCGAGGATGACGCCAGGCACGCCCCTGCCTTTTGCGGCAGTGCCGCTCTGCTCAGTAAGCCATGCAGACCGACTTGATCTCGGTGTAGGCCTCGATCGCCGAGCGGCCATGTTCGCGCCCGACGCCGGACGCCTTGTAGCCGCCGAAAGGCATGTTGGGATCGACGATATTGTGCGTATTGACCCAGACCGTGCCGGCATCCAGGCCATCGACCAGGCGCTGCACCGCGCGCAGGTCGTTGCTCCAGATGCTGGCGCCCAGGCCGTACTCCGAGCGGTTGGCCTCGGCCAGCACGGCCTCGGGATCGTCGAACGGCATGGCCACCACCACCGGCCCGAAGACTTCCTCGCGCACCAGGGTCAGGTCCTTGCACGCGGCGTTGGCCACCACCGTGGGCCGCACGAAATAGCCGGGACGGTCCAGCGCATCGCCGCCCGCGACGATCTCCGCGCCTTCGCTGCGCCCGGTGCCGATCAGGCCCATCACCTTGTCGCGATGGCGTGCCGAGACCAGCGGCCCCATCTGGCTGGCGGGATCGAGCCCGGAACCCAGCACCGTGGCATTGGCCACCTTGCCCAGCCCCTCGACCACCCGGTCATAGTGCCGGCGCGCCACGTACAGCCGCGAGCCGGCCGTGCAGACCTGGCCCTGGTTGAGGAAGATGGCGCCGGCCGCGCCCTGGATGGCGTGCGCGGGATCGCAATCGTCCAGCACGATCACCGGGCTCTTGCCGCCCAGCTCCAGCGACACGCGGCGGATATCCTGGCCGCAGCGCGCGCCGATCAGGCGCCCGACTTCCGTGGAGCCCGTGAAAGTAATCTTGTTGACGCCGGGATGCGCCACCAGCGCCGCGCCGGGCACGCCGTCGCCAGTCACCACATTCAGCACGCCCGGCGGGAAGCCCGCTTCGAGCGCCAGCTCGGCCAGCCGCAGCGCGGTCAGCGGGGTTTCCTCCGCCGGCTTTAGCACCACAGTGCAACCGCAGGCCAGCGCCGGCGCGATCTTCCAGACGGCCATCAGCAAGGGGAAATTCCACGGCACGATGGCGCCCACCACGCCCACCGGCGAGCGCCGCGTCATGGCGCTGTAGCGCGTTCCCGGCGGAAACGGCACCGACACATCCAACGTGCTGCCTTCGATCTTGGTGGCCCAGCCGGCCATATAGCGCAGCCATTGCGCGCTGCCGCCCACCTCCAGGCCTTGCGAGAAGGCCAGCAGCTTGCCGTTGTTGAGCGTCTCCAGCCGGGCCAGTTCGTCGCCGTGCTGCTCGACCAGGTCGGCCAGCTTGAGCAGCAGGCGCTCGCGCTGGGCCGGCATCATGGCGCGCCATGTGCCGCCGGCAAAGGCGCGCCCGGCGGCCGCCACGGCGGCATCGATATCTGCCGCCCCGCCGGCGGGCACGCGCGCGATCTCCTCGCCGGTGGCGGGATCGAACACGGCAAAGGTCTCGCCAGACTCGGCCTGGCGCCACTCGCCGTCGATCAGCATGGCATTGCGGATGGCCTGGTTCAGGCCGCTGCGGGCTTCCACGGGTGCATTCATCTTCGTCTCCGGTTGGTCTTGGCTTGATGCCTCGTTGTGGAGACCGAAGTTAGCACCGCGTCCTTGTCACGGCTTGTCTGGCCGTGCAGAAAGCTTGTCGATGCGTGCAAAGCGCACGCTGGCGCGGTTAATGACGCAGCGCAATACGCGTCCCGCCCGCATTCTGCTGGCGCCATTGCGAAGGACTCATGCCAAAGCGCTCATGGAAGACACGGCTGAAGTGCGCCGCGTCGGCAAACCCCAGGGCAAAGGCGATCTCGGTAATGCTGCGCCCGGCGTCCGCGCTGCCGGACAGCCGCACAGCCGCCTGCCGCAACCGGCGCGACAGGATATAGGCATGCGGGGTCTGGCCAGACTCGCGGAACAGGTTATACAAGGTGCGCCGCGAGACGTTCAGAACCGCGGCCAGCCGCTGCGCGGAGAGTTCCGGATCATGCAACTGGGCGTCGATGAATTCAGCGAGGCGATGCATCCGCGCTTCGCCGAGATGCCGCGCCATGGCTGCGTCCGCGCCATCGCCAAGCGCCGGCGGCCGCGTATCCGCACCTTGCAGCGCGGTCTCCACCAGCGAAACGACGGAATCCTGCAGCACCATCTGTCCCTGGTAATCCAGCAAGTGGCCCGAGCAGGTATCGTGCAGCATGGCACCCAGCGCCGACAACGCGATGCGCGCCGCGCCCTCGCCCCGCAACGCCCGGCCGCCCAGGCTGGCCGCCGCCTGCCGCCAGCCGAAGGCGCGCTCCTGCGGCACCAGCAGCACCAGCACCCGGCAGCGGTCCGGCATCTCGATGCTATAGGGTTGCGCGGTATCGTAAATCGACCACATCCCGGGTTCGAGCGAAGCCTCGTTACCCCGTTGCGCAACCCGGCTCTGTCCGCTGATTTGCCAGAAGATCTTGAAGAAACCCGCATCGGACGCCGCCACGTGCCGGGGCTCGCGCGCCACCCTGTGCGCATCGACATCCATGTCCGCCACCGCGCAGGCGCCGAAGCGGGCATAGCTGACGTTGCTATGGAAGCACCCGCGCGTCTGGCGCGTATAGGCTAGCGGCAGGAAGCTGGTATCGATGGCTTCGCACCATTGGTCGAACGTCACGATGGACATCCGTGCCGGTTTCTGCTGCAGATTCTGCACAGCGGGCATCAGGGCATCTCCAGTAACCGGCGGTATGCTGGGGAACGCGCCGGAAGTCCTCGAAGGTGGAGGCCAAGCCTAATGGAAAGCCCACGGGCAGACAATGGGAACAACTACGCAGGCGCGGCGACGGCAGGAAGGGCGAAAACGCCGCATTGCTTGCCGCCCACCCGCCGGCCCACGCTAAGGGCGCGCTTCGTAGACCAGGTTGAACGGCGTTTCCGTGGCGCGGCGGAAGCGGCGGAAGCCGCCCCGCGTAACCACCTCCCGGATACGCTTCTCGCCAGCCTGCGCGCCCAGGCACATGGCGCCTTCCTGCGCGCGCGACGCCGGCGTGCAGATGAAGGTCGACGCCGAATAAAAGATCCGCCCCACCGGGTTGAGGTTCTGCTCCAGCCGGTCCTGCGCGAACGGCTCCACGATCATCCATGTGCCGTCGGGCTTGAGGCTGTTCCACACGTGATGCGATGCGCCGGCCGGGTCGCCCATGTCGTGCAGGTAATCGAACATGGCGGCGAGATCGTAGTCGCTGCCCGGAAAGCTCTTTGCACTGGCGACCTCGAAGCGCACCCGGCTGGCAACCCCCGCGCGTTGCGCCGCCTCGGACGCATAACGAATGGACGGCTCGTGATAGTCGAAGCCGTGGAACGTGGAGTTCGGGTAGGCCTGCGCCATGATGATGGTGCACGCGCCGTGTCCGCAGCCGATGTCGGCCACGCGAGCGCCAGCTTCCAGCCGCGCCTGTACGCCGTCCAGCGCCGGGATCCAGTCGCTCACCAGATGCGCCGCGTAGCCGGGACGGAAAAAGCGCTCGGTGCCGTGGAACAGCGCCGCGTCGTGCTCGTGCCATCCCAGGCCCTGTCCGGTGCGGAATGCGTCGATCATTTTCGGGATCGCCTTGAATTGCGCCACGGCGATCTCGAACGCGCCGGGAATAAATGCCGGGCCGCCTTCCACGGTGAGCGCGAAAGCCTGCTCCTCGCCGAGGCTGAACCGGTCGGTGGCCGCGTCGTACTCCACGTAGCCGCTGGCCGCCTGGGCCGACAGCCACTCGCGCACGTAGCGCGCGTCGGTGCCGGTGTCGCTTGCGAGTTCCTGCGCCGACAGCGATTTGCCGGCAAGCGCCTTGTAGAGTCCCAGCTTGTCGCCGACCACGATCGTCGCGGCATGCATCACCGCGCCGAGATCGCGAACGAAGTTGTCCATGAACGCATTCAGCCTGGTGTCATCGATTGGCATGACGGGCTCCCTGGATGGATAAGTTGCCGTGCGCTGCGCGGCCTCACAGCACACCTCGCAACACGCCTCACAAGACGCCTCACAATACACGATAGATCTCCCAGCGCGCGGTGCCGGAAACCACGAACGGCTCCAGGTCCTTGCCCCATTGCGCGTGGGCCGGTATCGATGCGAGCCGGCCCCATGCGCGGTCCAGCTCGCCGAGATCGTTCACTTCCCAGTCATGGACCACCGTCGCTTCGAGCGCGCCGATCGAGCCGGTCAGCAGGCGCCCGGTGACAAGGCCGGCTTGCGGGGCGATCTCGCGCGCCCATGCCTGCAGCCGGTCGATGACCTCTTGCTTGTGCCCAAAGCGGGCATCGATCTGCCATCTTGCGATCAGCATGATGTTTCTCCTTGAATGGTTGGTGGAGGATGGGATGGGCCGCGGGCGGGTGCGCGCATCGGCTGGCAACCGCCCGGCCCGTGTGCTACCTTTTTTGAACAGCGTCGCCAACGGTGCGGCGCGGCAGGCCGCTGTGCATCCGCAGCCCCGCCCCTCCAGTTCCACTATCGGCTGGCACCGTTGGAATCACGGTTGGAGAAAGCGTGGCTGCCAGAGATGCCGCTTCACCGCAGGCCACTGCCCGACTGGAAATCCGCCTGCTGGGTGATTTATGCGTGACCCGCAATGGCGAGCCGCTACCGCTGCCAGCCTCCAAGCGCACTCGCGCCCTGCTGGGCTACCTGGTTTGTGCCAGCGCGGCCCAATCCCGGCAGTCGCTCTGCGACCTGCTCTGGGACGGGCCCGATGACCCGCGCGCGGCGTTGCGCTGGAGCCTGACCAAGCTTCGACCCTTGCTGGACGACGCTGGTGCCGGGGCGATCAGGCTGGTCGCGGACAGGGAGCGGGTCGCCTTTGCCGCGCAAGGCGCCTCGGTGGATATCGCACGCGTCCATGCGCTGCTTGGCGCCGGGCCCGATGCTGCCTCGCTCGAGGCGCTCGAGGAAGCTGCCCGCCTGCTGCGCGGCGAGTTCCTCGCGGGCCTCGAACTTGCGCGCTGCTACCGTTTCTATCACTGGTGCACGGCGGAGCGGGAGCGTTACGACGGCCTGCGCCGCGCCGTGCTGTGCGCGCTGGTGACGCGCCTGGACGCCACGCCCGCACTGGCGCTGCCTTACGGACGAGCCATGGTGGCCGCCGATCCGCTCGCCGAATCCGCGCATGCCACGCTGGTCTCGCTACTGGCGGCGGCCGGGCGCTATCCGGACGCCGAGCAGCACTACGCCTACGCACGGGACATGCTGCGGCGTGAGTTGTCCACGCCGCCCAATGGCCCGCTGGACGCGGCGATCCACCGCGCGCGCCGGGAGATGCAGGCCGCAGGCGCGGCGGCCTGGGAGAACAGCAACGCGCAAGAAGCGCACGGCAACGACATCCCGGCCGCTACGGCCAACGCCGCCGAGCAGCCCGCCCTGCTGAGCCGGCCATTGATCGGACGCCTGTCCGAGCGCGACGCCATCGAGCGGCTGGTAGCCGGCGGCAGCGACAGCGAAAGCGGCATACTGCTGCTCCTGCTCGGCGAGCCCGGTATCGGCAAGACCACGCTGCTCGACCATTTCGCCGGGCGTGCCGAGGCGTCCGGCTTCCAGGTCCTGCGCGGCCGCTGCTATGAGGCCGAGATGGTGCGGCCCTACGGCCTGTGGCTCGACACGCTGCGCGGCATCGCGCAAGACACCGTGCCTGCGGGCGAGGCGCAGCAGGCGGCGCCGCTGCTGGCCGGCGGCGTACTGGCTGCCGGGCACCGCGAGGGCAGCCGTGAACAACTCTTCGGCGCGGTCGCCAGCCTGCTGCGCGGGCTCGCCGCTGGCCAACCGCTGGCGCTGGCCCTGGACGACCTCCAATGGCTGGATGAAGGTTCTGCCGCGCTGCTCCATTTTCTGTGCCGCACGCTGGAAACCGGCACGCGCATGATCTTCGCCGGCGGCGCGCGGGCGGGCGAGGTCGACGACAACCCATGGGCCAAGGGATTGCTCCACTCGCTGGCGCGCGAAGGCCGCCTGCTCCGGCTGCCGCTCGCCCCGCTGGCCGTGGCCGAGGTCGCTGCGTTGCTCGGCCCGGCGCTGGCCGCGATGGATCCGCTCGCCGTAGCGCGCGATAGTGGCGGCAACCCGCTGTTCGTGCTTGCCCTGGCTAACGCCAGCGACAGGGCGCGCGGCGGCAACGGCTCGCACCGTACGCTTGACGCCCTGATCGCGGAGCGCCTGGATGCGCTGGAACCCGCATCGCGCGAACTGCTGTTGCGCGCCGCCGCGATGGGCCGCGAACTGCAGCCCCGGCTGCTGGCCGAGGTGTCCGGCATTCCCCTAGCGCAATTGCTGACGACCCTGGAGCAACTGGAGCGGCGCGGACTCCTCAAGCCGACCGGCGAGGGTCACTTCGACTTCAGCCACGACGTGGTGCGCCAGGCGGCCTATCGCGCCATCTCGCCGCCCCGGCGCCGCATCATGCATCGCCTGATCGCACAGCAGCTGGTGGTGGCATGCGCGGAAGACCCCAGGCTATATGGCGAACTGGTGCACCATGCGAGTCTCGCCGACGACGCGCCGATGACCGCGCAAGCTTGCCTGGCGGCGGGCGAGCATTGCCTGCGCGTCTATGCCAACGACGAAGCTGCCCTGGTTGCCGGGCGCGGCCTGGCCCAGCTTGAGCGGCTGCCGCAGGGCGCCGAGCGCGTGCGGCTGGCGATCGGCTTGCTCAAGCTGCGCGCGGTTGCCGCTACCAGCGCCGGCGCGCGGCGCCTGCCCACGCTCATCGGCGAGATGGAAAGCGAGATCCGCGCCGCGGAAGCGCTCTCGCTGCACGAAGAAGCCGCCACCGGCCTGCATATCCTGTCGTGGTTGCGGCAGCAAGGCAACGACACCGAGGGCGCGCGGCGCGCCATCCTGGAGGCCGAGCGCATGACGCGCAAGGCCGATGCCGCCACGCGCTGCCAGCAGCTCGCCAATACCGCACGCTGCCTGCTGGAAGTGGAGACGGATCTGCCCAGGGCGCGCGCCATGATCGCCGAGGCAGACGCGCTTGCCGAGTCGCTCGACCTGCAGACGATCGAGCTGATGTGGGGCCACGGCCTGCTGGCGCGTGTCGATGGTGACCTGGCGAGCGGCCACGGGCAGGTGGCGCGCGCGGTGGCCCTTGCCAGGCAGCGGCAGGATCACTGGCGGGAGTACGAGTGCCTCGTCTGGCAGGCCACCATCGCGTTCGAGCTTGACCGCTTCGACGAGGTCGTCGGGCACAGCGCTGAGATCGAGCAGGCTGCGCGGCGCATGGGCGAGACGGGCACGGCGGGCAAGACAACCGAAGCCGCGGATGCCGTGGAGCCCGCCGCCCCGTTCGCTGGCGCGCTGGGAGCCCTTGCCAGGCTGCGTCTCGGCCAGCCCGCCGCGCAGGACGAACTGGCGGCATCGCTGGCGTCCTTGCGCAGCGTGGACGACAAGGCGCACCTCGCCTATGCGCTCAACGCCGCCGCCGCGATGGCCCTGGACCGGGGACAATGCGATGTTGCCGGTACCTGCGCGAGCGAAGCCCTGGAAGCGGCCCGCGCCGTTCGCAGGC
>NZ_JBFTLX010000148.1:0-16903 GCF_056396665.1 Cupriavidus sp. 05T313
ACATCCTGCTGACCTGCATGCAACTGTTGGCCGGCCTGTTCGCCGGCTCGCAGGCGTTGATTGCCGATGCCATCCACTCGTTGTCCGACCTGGTCTCGGATTTCGTGGTGCTGTTTGCCAGCCACCATAGCAGCAAGGGCGCGGACGCCGATCACCACTATGGCCACCAGCGTTTCGAGACGGCCGCGTCGCTGGCGATCGGCGTGCTGCTGCTCGCGGTCGGCGTCGGCATGCTGTGGTCGGCCGTGCAAAAGCTCGAGCAACCGGAGTTRGTGCTGCCGGTCAAGCCCATCGCCCTGTGGGTGGCATTGGGCGCGCTGGCGGCAAAGGAGCTGTTGTTCCGCTACATGCTCGCCGTAGCCGAGCGCGTGCGCTCCAGCATGCTGGTTGCCAATGCGTGGCATGCGCGCTCGGATGCGGCTTCGTCGCTGGTGGTCGCGGTCGGCATTGGCGGCAATCTGCTCGGCTACCACATGCTCGATCCCGTAGCGGCGCTGGTGGTTGGCCTGATGGTCACAAGGATGGGCTGGACGTTTTCCCGCGACGCGCTGCACGACCTGATGGATCGCGCCGTGGACGAGCAGACCGTCGAGGCGATCCGGCAGGCCATGGCTGCCACGCCAGGCGTGCAGGGCCTGCATGACCTGAAGACACGCAAGATGGGCGACTTCATCCTTGCGGATGTGCACCTTGAGATCGATGGCGCAATGACCGTGGAAGCCGGACACCGCGTTGCCGTGGAGGCGCGCCGGCGCGCGCTGGAAGTGCGCGGCGTGTTGAATGTGATGACCCATGTCGACCCGGTCCCGGTGGTGCCGCTGCCAGCCGCGGGGCCGGTCCGGCAGGGCGCGGCATGACTGGCCGCCGCGCCTCCGGTTCCAGGAAATGAAGACAAAGACCTGACCGCGAGGTGAAATAAAGATGGGGGACAAAAGACGGGCTGTTGCCTGTGCGGCGGAGTCTGGCAAAGCCGGAGCACCTAGGCCTACAGCAAGGCTGCGTCGACCGCCAGTATCTTCGGCGCCATATCGATGAGGCGGTCGGCCTGGCGCCGGACCAGGGCGACGATCGAGCGCACCATGTCACGCTCTTCACCGACATACACCGGATCCTCCGCTTGCCCGGCGGCCTGCGCGGCAGCGGCGCGCGCCAGGCTTGTCATGGTCCGCACGGCGGTCGGCCTGCGGATGCCGATGCGTGACATGAAATCCGCGAAGGCATAGGGCGTGGCCTCCGCCATGTCGAACGCATCGCCGATCGCCATCGCAAGGTCATGCAGGAACTGATCGTACTGGACCACGGAGACCAGGTCGTAGAAGGGCGTGGGCGTCAGCCCGGCTCGCGTGCAGAAGAACGAGAAGTTCTTCCCGTGCGCGTCGCTGTTGCCGATCAGGAACTGGAAAATCGCCCATTGCAGCATGATGCGCTGGGCGACGGCCTGGTCGACCGTTTTCTCTCGCAATGAAAACAACCGTGCGAAGCTGACGCCGTCGCGGATCGCCRCAACGTCCCTGGCGGCGCCGAAATTCCGTTCGTATTTGTAGCTCACCGGAAGATCCAGCGCCTGGCATGCATCGACGATATGCAGGCGCCTGACGATGCCGTTTTCCTTCACGCGGTCAAAGCGCGTGACCAGCAGGACCGGGCTGGGGATGCGGAGTATCGACACAGGCGCCACGGGCAAGCCCAGGCGGCCGGCCAGCGTCATGCAGAAGTGTTCGTTTGCCACCATGCAGCTGGCCGAGTCATGGACCGGCTCGGGCTTGACGATGTGGGTGGACGCGACGCCGGCCCCGTCG
This sequence comes from Cupriavidus sp. 05T313, assembly GCF_056396665.1. Taxonomy (NCBI): domain Bacteria; kingdom Pseudomonadati; phylum Pseudomonadota; class Betaproteobacteria; order Burkholderiales; family Burkholderiaceae; genus Cupriavidus; species Cupriavidus sp. 05T313. The sequence goes on from NZ_JBFTLX010000148.1 coordinate 1,800, forward strand.
GCCAGGTAGATGCGCTCCCCGTCCATGAAGACGGCCAGTTTGTCCTGGTAGCCGGCGATGGACAGGCGAACCCGGACATCCCAGACGGTGAAAGGCACTTGCTCCCGGTCGCGGATGCGCTGGTTCAGTTCAGCGGCGGAGATCTCGCGCAGCTGTGGCGCTTGCGCTGGCGGCGGGGCGTCGGCATGAAAGCTGAGTGCCCCCGCAGTTTCCCCGCCAAGCTGGCGGATCAGGCCGTAGACGTTGTTCTTCGAGACTTGCCCGTAGACCGAGGCGATGTCCAGTGCCCGCCCTTCGGGAAGCAGGTTCTCAATAAAGCGCCTGAGACTTGCCGAACTGGCTGGCCTATCGAAGGGGATGGCTGGCGAGAGTGGGTAGCGATGCGCGGCCGAACGCCAGGCCTCGTCATAGGCAAACGAGAAACTGTCTTCCAGCGCGTCATACTGGACGGCTCCCACCAGCTCGGCACCATCGAAAACGCGGAGCGAGTGCGTTGCCATCAGGCACCCTCGAAAGCGCTGGCGGAAATCTCGATATCCGCGGTGGCCGCCTTCGGTCCCAGGATCATGCCAAGGCCCAGTCCGGAAAGGACGAGCAGGAGCTTGTCGGTCTGGACCGGGCGGCCATTTTCCAGCCGCGACAGAAGATTCGCCGATACGCCGCAAAAGCTCGCCGCGTCGTCGATCCTGAGCTTCTGCTTGAGCCGGCGATGACGGACGAGCGCGCCGAGTTCGCCAAGACTGGAGATTTGCGGCTGGGGAGGGGGCAGGGAGGTTGGCAGCTGGCGCGGCATAGGGTTTGAGACTTCCTGGCTTCTGGGGGATTGTTTCGTCTTACGGAAACAAGCGTCATGCGAAGTGAAACCGGGCTCATTGTTTCCGTATATGGAAACAATAGGATTGATGACAGCCAAAGTCAATATAGTTTCCGTTTAGCGAAACTATAGGTGATGATGGTGACAAGGCACGATAGTTTCCGCAAACGGAAACTATCGTGCCTGATGAGGCATGCGAGGCGGCTGAAACATGGTGGCCCTCCTGTCTCGCTTCGTATCGGTTGGCATCATTTCTCAATGCAGGTCGGGTGCCGCGCCCCGGCGAGCAGCGAGATCCATGCCCCTGAGAGGGATCGCCTGCGTCCCGGCGGCACTCGCATGCCGCGCCGCGAGTTCGTATTCATGCAGGTCCGCGTCCGTCCACTTCTCGCCGTTCCAGGCCTGGAAACGCAGTTCGGCAAGCGGGATGGCCGACAACGTACCCAGCCAGTCCGTGGGGTTTGCCCCTGCGCGGATACCGTTGGCGACCATGACCATCGCCTCGGGCACGCCGATCCCCGCTACCCGCGTCACTGTAGGCCAGGGCAGCAGCCGGCCATCCGAGCCGGGCAGGCCAAACCGGTACAGACCGTGCGACGAACCGGCATCGTTCCTGGCACGGTGACAAAAAACGTCGCGGCGTTTCCATTCGATATTGGCTGCCGAGGGTTCCCACTGCTGTTGCCGCGAGAACCAAAGCACCTTGGCCGCGGCGGAGGCGAAGGGCTGCGCAGTCGGGATCAGTGCGCTGGACTGGGCAATCGTCGGCAAATGGGTCGCGGTGGTGTAGTGCCAGACGAAGTGGGTGTTCATGGTTGACTCCTGCTTGTTCACCTCCACAGTGGGCGTAAATACTTGTCATGACAAGCAAGTGCAATGGCGCATTGCTGTGCACGAAAGGGTGGGCGAGGGAAGCGCCTGCGGCATGCAAAGCCGGCAAAGGCAGGAAGGCGGCGGCTTGCCGGGCCAGCCTGCCAGGTGCCCTGTGTTATCCAGGCCGAAAAGTGCTGTAAAAGTAGAGGGCTTTACCTTGTCCGGTACTAGCTGGCGCAGGACGAGGGAACTCGGCCAGGGCCTGACCGGTCACATCCCCCATCATCACCGGAGTCAACGCCAAATGATCCTGTAAGCCCACTTCAAGACTGGTCGCGCCTGTCGAGCCCCTCGGGTTCCGGACGCGTTATCCGTATTGCCTGGAGCTTGCATGACTGACTTCACATCGATGCCGTTCGCGGTATTCTGCGCGCCGCCGTCCGGCGGTTTCCCTACTGGTTCCAATTCGAACTCCAATTCGAACTCATCCCCGGCGTTCTCGCTGTCGCTGCGCCATGTCACCGTGGCGCTGCCCGACGGGCGGGTTCTGCTGGACGACCTCAGCGACACCTTCCATGCCGGGCACATCGGCCTGGTGGGTCGCAACGGCACCGGCAAGAGCGTGCTGGCAAAAGTCATGGCGGGCCTTGTCGCGCCGGATGCCGGGCGCGTGGTCCGCAGCGGCACGGTGGCCTATGTGCCGCAAGACGGCAGACCGGCCGACGGCGCAACGCTGGCGGACGTGGCCGGCCTGACGCCGGCCTTCGACGCGCTCGCGCGGCTTGAGCGCGGCGAGGCAGGTGGGCCGGACTTCGATCTGCTGGAGGGACGCTGGGATCTGCGCGACAAGCTGCGGCTGGCCTGCGAGGCAGCCGGCCTGGGCCACCTGGAGCCGGAGCGGCCTGCCAGCAGCCTCAGCGGCGGCGAACTCACCCGCGTGGCGCTGGTTGGTGCTTTTCTTTCCGGTGCCGATGGCCTGGTGCTGGACGAGCCCAGCAACCACCTCGATCTTGTCGCCCGGCATTGGCTGCGCGAGCAGTTGCGGCAATGGCGCGGCGGCCTGGTAGTGGTCAGCCACGACCGCGAATTGCTGGAAGAGATGACGCACATCGCGGCGCTGACGCCAGAGGGCTTGCGGCACTACGGCGGCAACTACACGCTGTACGCGGCGCAACGGGATGCCGAAGCCGCCGCCGCGCAGGCCTCGCTTGACCATGCGCGCGCCAGCAGGAGCTCGGCCCTGCGCGACCTGCGGCGCCAGCACGATGCCCACCAGCGCCGCGCCGCCCGCAACGACCGCGTGGGCAAGACGGCTAACCTGCCCGGTATCTACCTAAGCCGGCTCAAGGATGGCGCGCAGGCATATTCCGGCCGCGAACAGCGGCGCCAGCAGGAAGCCCGCGCGGCGCTGGACGAAGCCGTCATGCAAGCCGCGCAGCGCACCGAACCGGGCCCGCCTGTGGCACTGATGCTGCCGGGCGCGGTGGTTGCCGCCGGCAAGCGCGTGGTGCACCTGGACAAAGCCGTCGCGCCGTTCCCGGCTGGCGCGCACCCGCTCAGCCTGACGCTGTCGGGGCCGGTGCGGGTAGCTGTCACCGGCCCGAATGGCAGCGGCAAGACGACGCTGCTGAACATGCTGGCCGGTATGTGCGGGCCCGTTTCCGGCAGTTGCACGACAGGTGTCCCCAGCGCTTGGCTCGACCAGCACGCGGCTTCGCTGCTGCCGCCTGGCCAGTCGGTGCTGGAGCGGCTGCGGGAGCTGGACAGTCCCTTGCCGGAGGGCGTGCTGCGCAGTCACCTGTCCTTGCTCGGCCTTGGCGCCGGGCTGGTGCGGCAACCCTCGGGTGCGTTGAGTGGCGGGGAACGCCTGAAGGCGGCGCTAGCGTGCGCGTTGTGGGCGGGGAGTCCGGCCCGGTTGCTACTGCTCGACGAGCCGACCAACCACCTCGACATCGATTCGGTGCRCGCGCTGGAACAGGCCTTGAGCGCCTATCCGGGCGCCATCCTGGTGGTGTCGCACGACCAGCGCTTTCTCGATGCGCTACGGCTGACACATCGGTTGGCCTGGCACGGCGGGGAGTGGCGGCTGGTGCCTTGCGGCTGAGGCGCCGGCGTCAGTTGCCCRCGTCGCCAGGGTGTTCGTCGACCGAGCGGACCGCCGCGCGCCGCAAGGCGTCGAGCGCGGCGCTCACGGCGGTGCGGCCGAAGCCATCGTCGCGCCAGTACATCGACACCGAGCCGAAGCCGGCAAGGCGCAAGGGCAGGATGCGCAGGGCGCCGAGCTGTTCCAGGCGGCGCGCGGTCCGGTGCGAGGCCACGCCGACCATATTGCTGTGGTTGAGCAAGGTCAGGTTGAGGATGACCGAGTTCGACTCCACGCAGTCGCCGGGCATGCTCTCGCCAGCCGCGTTCAGCGCCGATTCCAGCGTGTTGCGGATGGGCGTGCCGCGCGGCCAGACGATCCACCGGTAGGCACGCAGATCGCCCCAGGCGGGCTCGGCCAGTTCGAACAGCGGGTGGCGCGGGCGCGTCACGAAATGGATCGGCTCCATGTAAAGCGCCTCGGTGCGCATCTGCCCGTCTTGCAGTTCCGGGGCGGAGCGTCCCACCACGATGTCGGCCTCGCCCCGCGCCAGTTGCGCCATCAGCAGGTTCATCGTGCTTTCCACCAGCCGGACCTGGGCTTTCGGCAGGCGCTGCAGCAGGGAGGTGACGGCAAGCGGCACGGTATCGGCGGCAGAGGCGCCCGAGGTGCCGATCACGACCAGGCCGGCGCCGCCTTCGCGCATGGCCTGCATGTCGTCGCGGGCGCTATCCAGGTGCGCCTCGATGCGCCTGGCGTGCGCAATCATCGATTCGCCGTAGGGCGTCGGACGCAGCCCGCGTGCGTGGCGCTCGAACAGCGGCAGGCCGATATCGTCTTCGAGTTCCTTGAGCCATTTCGACAGGGCCGGCTGCGTGGTGCTGAGCGCCACGGCGGTCTGGCTCATATTGCCGGTCTGGGCCAGGCTGAGCAGCATTTGCAAGTTGCGCAACCGGAGGCGCTGGGTCCAATCCATCAGGGTATTCCCTTTGAGCTATATCCATATCGATATGGATAAGAGGAATTGGTTATTTTACAAGGTATATCTCCAGGCGTATAAATCTTCCATCGAAGCCCACAGCCCGCAGCCCGCCGTGGCTGCTCCCCGCCCCGCAGGGCGAAGGACCCGGAGACAAGCATGTCAGACGCAAGCAAGAACGCGGATCGCTCGGCGTACTACGGCCGCATCGGCCGCAACCATCTCGCCCCCCTGTGGGAATCGCTGCACGCGCTGGTGCCGCGCGAGCCGCGCCCGCAGGCGCAGCCGGCGATCTGGAAGTACGCCGAGATCCGTCCGCTGGTGATGCAGGCTGGCGAGGTCATCAGCGCGGAAGAGGCCGTGCGCCGCGTGCTGGTGCTGGAGAATCCCGGTCTGCCCGGCAAGTCGAGCATCACGTCCACCCTCTATGCCGGACTGCAACTGATCCTGCCCGGCGAGATCGCCCCCAGCCATCGCCACACGCAGTCCGCATTGCGCTTTATCGTGGAAGGCTGCGGCGCCTGGACCGCCGTCAACGGCGAGCGCACCACCATGCATCCAGGCGATTTCATCATCACGCCATCGTGGACGTGGCACGACCACGGCAACCCAGCCGTGGCCGACGGCGGCGAGCCGGTAGTCTGGCTCGACGGGCTGGATATCCCGCTGCTGCAGCACCTGGACGCCGGGTTTGCCGAAAACTATCCCGAAGCCTCGCAGCCGGTGCTGCGTCCCGAGGGCGACAGCTTTGCCCGCTTCGGCCACAACATGCTGCCGGTGCGCCACCGCGTCACCGATCCCACTTCGCCAATCTTCAGCTACCCGTACGCCCGCAGCCGCGAGGCACTGGACCAGCTCTACCGCAATGGCGAACTCGATGCCTGGGACGGCGTGAAGCTGCGCTACGTGAACCCGGCAACCGGCGGCTGGCCGATGCCGACCATGGCGACCTTCATGCAGTACCTGCCGGCCGGCTTCCAGGGCAAGACCTATCGCAGCACCGACGCCACCGTCTATTCGGTGGTGGAGGGGCGCGGCACCGTGCGCATCGGCGAAGCGCAGTTCCAGTTCGAGCCGCGCGACACCTTCGTGGTGCCGTCCTGGCAGCCCGTGCAACTGGCTTCGGTCGGGGACACGGTGCTGTTCAGCTATTCCGATCGTCCGGTGCTGTCCGCGCTCAACCTGCTGCGCGAAGAACGCACCTGATCTTTTTTGCCCGGGGGCGGAACGCGGCGCGTGCCCGCCCTGCAAGGCTTCATCCATTCTTTCCGTGTGAGGGTTTCCCATGTCTTTCGTTATTGCACCTCCCGCTACCGTGGCCATTCCGGTCGTGGGCAGCAGCGACCAGTTTCCCGTGCGCCGCGTCTACTGTGTGGGCCGCAACTACGCGGCGCATGCCCGCGAGATGGGCTTCGATCCCGATCGCGAGCCGCCGTTCTTCTTCTGCAAGCCTGCCGACGCGGTGATTCCGGTAGCTTATGGCGAGACCCTGACGCTGCCCTATCCGGCGCAGACCGCCAACTACCACTATGAAGCCGAACTGGTCGTCGCCATCGGCAAGGGCGGTTCGGATATTCCGCTGGAACAGGCGCTGGAACACGTGTGGGGCTATGCCGTGGGCCTGGACATGACCCGCCGCGACCTGCAGATGAAGATGCGCGAGATGGGCCGCCCCTGGGAAATCGGCAAGGCCTTCGACGCCTCGGCGCCGATCGGCCCGATCCATCCGGCCAGCGCCGCCGGGCATTTCGCGCAGGGCGCGATCTGGCTGACTGTCAATGGCGCCGACAAGCAGCGCAGCGACGTAACGCACCTGATCTGGTCGGTGGCCGAGACCGTTGCCGATCTGTCGAAGTACTTCCGCCTGGAACCGGGCGACCTGATCTACACCGGCACGCCCGAGGGAGTCGGGGCCGTCAAGCCGGGCGACCTGATGGTCGCCGGTGTGGAGCGCCTTGGCGAATTGTCGGTGCGGGTGGCCTGATTCATCTTTGCGAGGGCTGCGCCGTGCAGATCTATAGCTTCTTCAACAGTTCCACTTCGTACCGCGTGCGCATCGCGCTGGCCCTGAAGGGCCTGCCTTACGACTACCACCCGGTCAATATTCGCGTCGGCGAGCATCGCGCCGCGGACTACGTGGCCGCGATCAACCCGTCTGCCGTGGTGCCGGCGCTGGTCGACGGCGATTTCCACCTCGGCCAGTCGATGGCGATCATCGACTATCTCGATGCCCACCACCCGGAGCCGCGACTCATCCCGCGAGAGCCTGAACTGCGCGCCCGGGTGCTGGAACTGGCCAACGTGATCGCCTGCGACATCCATCCGGTGAACAACATGCGCATCCTGCGTTACCTGCAAGACACGCTCGGGGTATCGCCGGAGCAGAAAGACGCCTGGTACCGGCACTGGGTCGATGAAGGGATGGGCGCGGTGGAGCGGCTGCTCGCGCAGCACGGGCGCGGCCCGTGGTGCTTCGGGGCGGCGCCCACGCTGGCCGACTGCTGCCTGGTGCCGCAGATCGCCAACGCGCAGCGCATGGGCTGCGATACCAGCGGCTTCGAGCGGGCCATGGCGGTGTACCGCCATGCCAGCGAGCACCGGGCCTTCCGGCAGGCAGAACCTCAGCGGCAGCCGGACTACACGGCGCGCTAACCGAATGGGGTGCCCCAGGGCGTTTTTGTCCCGACGCGCGCACCCAAGGAGACCATCATGAATACCATTCGCAGCACGGACCGCAAGGTGATCGTCGTGGGCGGCGGCATAGGCGGCCTGGCCGCCGCGCTGGCGCTGGCCCGGCAGGGCATCGGCGTCGAATTGCTGGAGCAGGCGGAGAAAATCGGCGAGATCGGCGCCGGCATCCAGCTCGGCGCCAACGCCTTTGCCGCGCTCGATGCGCTGGGCGTGGGCGAAGCCGCGCGCAAGCGCTCGGTCTTTACCGACTACCTGATGATGATGGACGCCATCGATGCCACCGAAGTGGCCAAGGTGGACGTGGGCGCGCGTTACCGCGAGCGCTTCGGCAATCCCTATGCCGTGATCCATCGCGCCGACATCCACCTGTCGATACTGGAAGCCGTGCAGGATCACCCGCTGATCCAGTTCCGCACCGCGACCACGGTGTGCGCGCTGGAGCAGGACGAGCGCGGCGTCACCGTGATCGACCAGCACGGCGAGCGGCACCAGGCCGACGCGGTGATTGGCTGCGACGGCGTGAAATCGGCGGTGCGCCAGGCTTTGCTGGGCGACGAGCCGCGCGTGACCGGGCACGTGGTGTACCGCGCCGTGGTCGACGTGGCCGACATGCCTGCCGACCTGCGGATCAACGCGCCGGTGGTATGGGCCGGCCCCAACTGCCATCTCGTGCATTACCCGCTACGCGGGGGCGAGCAGTACAACCTCGTGGTCACCTTCCATAGCCGCGAGCAGGAAGTGTGGGGCGTGCGCGATGGCAGCAAGGAAGAAGTGCTGTCGTACTTCGAAGGGATCCATGCCCGTCCGCACCAGATGCTGGACCGGCCGAGCTCTTGGCGGCGCTGGGCCACCGCGGACCGCGATCCGGTCGAGCGCTGGAGCTTTGGCCGCGCCACCATCCTGGGCGATGCCGCGCACCCGATGACGCAGTACCTCGCGCAGGGCGCCTGCCAGGCGCTGGAGGATGCCGTCACGCTGGGCGCGGCCATCGAGGCCAGCGACGGCGACTTCGAGGCGGCCTTCGCGCTGTACGAGAAGGTGCGCATCCCGCGCACGGCACGGGTGCTGTACTCCGCCCGCGAGATGGGCCGGCTCTACCACGCCAAGGGCGTGGAGCGGCTGGTTCGCAATTCGCTGTGGGTGGGACGGACGCAGGAGCAGTTCTACGACGCGCTGCAATGGCTGCACGGCTGGCGTGCCGAGGACTGCCTGCGAGGGGCGCGGTAGAGCCGGCTACGAAAGCCGGAGAAAGCCAGAGAAGGCCGGGAAGGCCACCAAGGGCGAGCCGACAGCAGATCGGCCGCCTCGAAAGACAATGAAGGAGACAGCCGTGCCCACCCAACCATCCATCGGTATCACCGAGTTCATCGACCGCCAGCCCTTGTCGGCGTTTCAGGTCGGCATCGTCGTACTCTGCTTCCTGATCGTCGCCATCGACGGCTTCGATACCGCCGCCATCGGCTTTATCGCGCCGGCGATCCGCGCCGAATGGCAGCTCACGCCCGGGCACCTCGCGCCGCTGTTTGGCGCCGGGCTGACCGGCCTGATGGCGGGCGCCTTCCTGTTCGGCCCGCTGGCCGACCGCTTCGGGCGCAAGACCATCCTTGTTTTCTGCGTGCTGTTCTTCGGCATCGCCAGCCTGGCATCCGCCTTCTCCGGCTCGCTGTGGGGCCTGGTGGCGCTGCGCTTCCTGACCGGCCTCGGCCTTGGCGGCGCCATGCCCAACGCGATCACGCTGACCTCGGAGTATTGCCCGGCCAAGCGGCGCTCCTTCCTGGTGACGACCATGTTCTGCGGCTTCACCATCGGCTCGGCGCTGGGCGGCCTGGCCTCGGCGAGCCTGATCGAGGAACACGGCTGGCGCGCGGTGCTGCTGCTGGGCGGCGTGCTGCCCTTGTTGCTGTTGCCATTCCTGCTGTGGAAACTGCCCGAGTCGGTCCGGTACCTGGTGATGAGCGGCAAGCAGCCGGAGCGGGTTGCCGCTACGCTGCAACGGATCGCGCCGGGCGAGCCGATTGCGCCCGGCAGCATCGTGGTCACGGACAAGCGCATGCCCGGCTCGCCGGCCGCCCACCTGTTCAAGCCCGAGCTGGTGCGGGGCACCCTGCTGTTGTGGCTCACTTTCTTCATGAGCCTGCTGGTGATCTATCTGCTTTCCAGCTGGCTGCCCACGCTGCTGCGTACGACCGGCGTCTCGCTCAAGACCGCGGCGCTGGTCACCACGATGTTCCAGGTGGGCGGCACCCTCGGCGCCATCGTGCTGGGCTGGCTGATGGATCGCGCCAACCCGCACTACGTGCTGGCGGCAAGCTATACGCTGGCGGGCATCTTTGTGGCGGCCATTGGCAGCCTGACCGCCGCGCCCTGGCTGGCGGGCCTGGCGGTGTTCGCCGCCGGGTTCTGCGTTTCCGGTTCGCAGGTCGGTGCCAACGCGCTGTCCGCAGCCTACTATCCCACCGATTGCCGCGCCACCGGGGTGGCCTGGGCCAATGGGGTCGGCCGGATGGGCTCGGTGGTGGGATCGGTGGGTGGTGGCACCATGCTGTCGCTGGGCCTGACGATGCCGGCGCTGTTCCTCCTGGTGGGGATCCCGGCCGTGATCGCGGGCGCCACCATGCTCCGGTTCGGGCGCCATCGCGCGGGCCAGGCGCGGCACATGGCTGTGGCCGCCTGAGGGCTGAGCCGGGCGGGTAAGCTGGCTTATTCTTGAACTTTTAAATGATAATGCGTATCATTTGAGATTCTCGGATTAGTGACACGATCTGAGTCAGCAAATGGGTTCCCGGACACGTCTCGTGTCCGGTCTTTTTTGCGGGCCGCCTTGTGTAGCCTGGTAGGGCCGGCATAAGGTGCCCTTGCGCACGAACGCACGCCTCGCGCTACCCCGGTTGCGGTAGCATCTCCCCAGCCCAGGCGCGGTTGTCTCTCCAGCAGGCCGCCTCTGCCTCACGGCACTTTTTGTTTCCTTCGCGCCAAGCAGCCACTGATGCGCCAGGCGCGCATGGGGGAGCCAATGACGGCAGCCCGCAGGCCACCGCAAGACGCCGCATCGCGCGCTCATGCCGAGCCGGCACCCTTGCCGCCAGCTTACGGCGGCGACGGCACTGGCCGGCGCTGGGCCTGGCTGCCGGAGCAGGGCGGATGGCGGTACTACGCGCTGCTCGGCGCCGTCGGGGTTTTTGTGCTCGGCCCGCTCGGCGGGATTGCCGCGGCCTATATGAACTTCTCGCTCGGCTTCTTCGTGGGCGGGCAGGTCCTGGCGGGGATTCTCGGCTCCACGGTGACCTTTGGCTACGGCACCGAAGGGCGCCACGGGGCGAACTATATCCAGACCATTGCGTCGTCGGTGGCCGRCATGAGCGGCATGGCCGTTGTGATCCAGGCGATGACCTGGATGGGCATGCCCGAGCCGCCGCTGTGGCAACTGATGCTGTACATGCTTTGCGTCGGCATGTTCGGGGTGGGCGTGGGCATGCTGTACACCCCGATCCTGGTCGACCGCCTGCAACTCACCTTTCCGTCCGGCCTGGCGGTGGCCAATATCCTGCGCGCGTTGACCGATCCGGTGCTGCTCCGGCGGTCGTTGTCCCGCCTGGCCGGCGGCACGGTGCTGGGCATTGTCGGCGGTATCGGCGCGGTCCGGATCGATCGGCTTGCCGCCATCGACCTGTCGGCGTCCACCTTCGGCGCCGGCATGATCGTCGGCGCGCGCATCGGCCTTGCCGCGCTGGTGGCCGGGCTGGCGGGCTGGGCGCTGATTCCGTTCTTCGTCTCGATCGGCTGGCTGGCGCCAGGCGAGCCGTTTCGCAAGATTACCTTCCTGATCGCGCTCGGGATGATCATGGGCGCGGCGCTGGTCGATATCGCGCTGATCCTGTTCAAGGCGTACCGGCAGCACCGGCGCCTGCGTGGCAGCGGCATGCCCGGGYCGGTAGGGCCATCGCGGGGCAGCCAGTGGCGGCTGGCGGCGTGGGTGCTGTTCTGGGGCGCCGCCATCGTGGCGGTTGGTGCGGGGCTGCTCCACCAGCCCGCGGGCTATCTGGTGCTGGCGGTGCTGCTGGTGTTTGTGTTCGCGATGGTGAATGGCATCTCGGTCGGCATGGTCGATCAGAACCCGATTTCCTCGGCCTTCGTGCTTTCCGTGATCCTGATGGCCGCGTTTGGCTTGCGCGACCCGCACGTGGGGCTGATCGCGGCGACGGTGTTGCTGGTATCGACCAGCGAGGCGTGCGATATGCAGCAGGACCGCTCCACCGGCTGGCGGCTCGGAACCAATCGCACCTTGCAGTTTCGCTTCCAGGTGGCGGGGATTGTCGCTGGCGCGGTGCTGGCGGTGCTGTTCGCCAGGCTGTTCATGGGTGCCTATCCCGAGTTGGCGCTGGACCAGACCGCGCTTGCCGCCAGCGATCAGCCGCATCGCTGGGCATCGGCCATGACGTACAAGATCGTAGGCGCCTTGCGTGGCCTGACCGATGACCTGCCGCACCAGCGCACGGCGGTGGCACTCGGCATCGCCCTGGGCTTTGCCACGGCGCTGCTGCRCTTGCTGGTCAGATCGGGGGCGCGCTATCAGCGCTTCATCCAGGCCGGCAGGGTTGGACGCATTGCGGACTTCCTGCTCGATACCGTGGTGTTGCCGTCGCCCTATGCGTCCTCCTTTGGCGGATTCGTCAACCTCCCCACCTCCGCGTGGTTCGCGTTGGGCGGGGTAGTGGCCAGCGTGCTCAATAGCCTGCCGGGGTCGAAGGGCACGCCTGACCCCTTGCCCGAGGACATGAGCACGACGTCGCTGGTGGGCGGCGGGCTGATCGCGGGCGATGCGCTGGCGGCGGTGGGGCTCGGCATAGCGGGCCTGGTTTTTACGGCCATGGGCTAGCCCGCTTTGACTTGTGCATTCAACCCTCGTTTTCCTATTTGAGTTCCGGCGGGGCCGGCCAATGTGATCGGGACGGCAGGAAGACACGGGCGTTATTGTAAGAAGGGTGATTCATTGCGCCCATGCGCGATCAGGACTACCGTCGCCCGGCAGCACCTTGCGGACAGGCCGCGAAACGTGGCCACGCTCAGGTAGCGCGCCGTTTTGAATATTTTTGAGACAGATCTGAATTCTTTGTGCCTGCCAGCCGCGCGCGGGCGAGGGCGGGCGGTTGTAGCGCAAAATGATTGCCGGCGGCGCGAGCGCCAGCCGGCTGGCGCCGGACGACCGGTTCGCATGCGCGGATCGTGGCCGCGTGCATTGGATGAGAGGTGATAGCACGATGAATCGACATTGGGTCACTGGCGACCCCGCGCATGAGATCATGCGGCTGGCGGCCGAACTGGATGCCGACGCGATCGTGGTGGGCTCCAAGCGGCGCGGTGCGCTGGCCAATGCCATTCTCGGTTCCGTCGCGACGACGATCCTCGGCAAATCGCAAGTGCCGGTGGTTGTCGTCAGCCGGGGCGAGGCAACGACCGGTACCTGAAGCGCTTTCCCGTTCAACAGCCCGCACCCCACCGGTGCCGGCCACACAGGAGGGAGTGATGACCATGGTGGTGCTCGCCGCGAACAGCTTGTCCAGCCGCATCGCTGGCCCGGCGCCCGGAGGTGGCCGATGTTGATGGTCTGGCTGATTGCGCTCCCGCTTTTCGCCGCGGTGCTGATGCCGCTGGCCCGGCGTCTGGCCCGTGGCCTGGCCGCGCCCATCGTGGTGGCCACGCCGCTAGCGGGCCTGGGCCTGCTGCTCAGCGCGCGGGGCCGGGTGGCCGATGGCGGCGCCATCGTCTGGCGGCAGCCCTGGATCGAGGATATCGGGCTGAGCCTGAGCCTGCGGCTGGACGGACTGGCGTATGTGTTCGTGCTGCTGGTGCTGGGCATCGGGCTGCTGGTCATTCTCTATGCGCGCTATTACCTGCCGCGCAGCGAATCCACCGTACGTTTTTTCTCCCTGTTGCTGCTGTTCATGGCGGCGATGCTCGGTGTCGTGCTGTCCGGCAACCTGCTGCTGCTGGCGGTGTTCTGGGAGATGACCAGCATCGTGTCGTTCCTGCTGATCGGCTTCTGGTCCTATCGCTCGGACGCGCGCAAGGGCGCTCGCATGGCCCTGACGGTGACCGGCGGGGGCGGGCTGGCCTTGCTGGCCGGCGTGCTGCTGCTCGGCCACATTTGCGGCAGCATGGAATTGTCCGATGTGCTGGCGCAGGCAGGCACGGTGCAACGGCACCCGCTCTATCCGCTGATGCTGTCGCTGATCCTGCTGGCGGCGTTCACCAAGTCCGCGCAGTTTCCTTTCAGTTTCTGGCTGCCGCACGCCATGGCGGCACCCACGCCGGTCTCGGCGTATCTGCATTCCRCCACCATGGTCAAGGCTGGCGTCTTCCTGCTGGCCCGGCTTTATCCGGTGCTGGATGGCACCAACTGGTGGTTCTACATGGTCAGCCTCACCGGCCTGGCCACGCTGGTGGTTGGCGCCGGCATGGCATTGTTGCAGCGCGACCTGAAGGGCTTGCTGGCGTATTCCACCATCAGCCATCTCGGCCTGATCACGCTGCTGTTCGGGCTGGACACGCAACTGAGCACGGTGGCTGCGCTGTTCCACATCCTCAACCATGCCGTGTTCAAGGCGTCGCTCTTCATGGCGGCGGGCATCATCGACCATGAGACCGGCACGCGCGACCTGCAACGGCTGCGGGGCTTGCGCAGCTACATGCCGCATACCGCGCTGCTGGCCATCGTGGCCTCGTTGTCGATGGCGGGCGTGCCGCTGTTCAACGGCTTCCTGAGCAAGGAGATGTTCTTTGGCGAGACCCTGGCGCAAGGCCTGCTCGGTGAGTTCAACTGGATCATCCCGGCGGCGGCGACCTTCGCAGGGGCACTGACGGTGGCGTACTCGCTGCGTTTTATCTACGGCGTGTTCTTCGACGGCAAGCCGGTCGACCTGCCGAACTACCCGCCGCACGAGCCACCCCGTTCCATGAGGATCCCGGTGGAGGTGCTGGTTGCCATCTGCCTCGTGGTCGGGCTGTTCCCCGCGTACACGGTGGGGCCCTTGCTGGCCTCCGCGGCCCTGGCCACGCTGGGCGGGCCGTTGCCGGAGTACAGCCTGAGCCTGTGGCATGGCGTCAACCTGCCTTTGTTGATGAGCCTGATCTCGATGGTCTGCGGTTCGGTGTTTTTCTTCTTCCGGCGTGATGCCTTCCATCGCCATCACGCACGCATGCTCCACCTGAACGCCCGCGATGCCTTCGAGGCGGCCATCGGCTGGCTGGAGCGGCTGGCCGGCCGCATGACCGGGGCGTTCGAGAACGGCTCGCTGCAAGGCTACCTGGCGTGGATGGTGGCCGCCATGCTGCTGATTCCGGCCACTTTCCTGGCGGATCTGGACACGCTGGCCGGCCCGGTGCCCCCCGGCCCGCTCGACGCGATGACCGTGACAGGCATGGCGCTGCTGGGGCTCACGGCGATCGGCGTGGTGCTCGCTCACAGGCAACGGCTGAGCGCGCTGATCCTGCTGGGCGCGTGCGGGCTGCTGGTGGCGCTGGCGTTTACGTGGTTTTCGGCTCCCGACCTGGCGCTGACGCAGGTTTCGGTCGAAGTCGTCACAATCCTGCTGCTGGTGCTGGCCTTGTTCTTTCTTCCCATCGACCGGCCGGACGCCTCGCCGGTGTCCCGGCGTGTCCGCGATGCCTGCCTTGCCCTAGGCAGCGGCGGCTTGCTAGCCGTCCTGGCATATGCCGTGATGACC
>NZ_JBFTLX010000149.1:0-23210 GCF_056396665.1 Cupriavidus sp. 05T313
CCCTGATGGATTCCACCCCGACCATCGCCAAGTGCATCCAGCTAGCCAGCCGCGACCTTGGCCTGCCGGTACCCGACGACAGCGCGGCCAGCCATGTGATCGGGCTGGGGCTCAAGGATGCGCTGTCCTATGCGGTGCCCACGCTCGATCCCGCTGACTATCCCAAGCTGGCAGAGCGCTATCGCTTCCACTTCCTGACCCGCGACGCGGAACTGGTGCTGTTCGATGGGGTTCGCGAGATGCTGGAGGCATTGCACGCAGAGCACTATTTTCTTGGCGTGGCAACGGGCAAGACCCGCGTTGGCCTGCAGCGCGCCCTGGAGGCTACCGGCCTGGTCCGTCTGTTCGACGGTACGCGCTGCGCGGACGAAACCTTTTCCAAGCCTCACCCGGCCATGCTGCAAGAGCTGGCCAGGGAACTGGGGCAGGATATGGAGCGCACGGTCATGATTGGTGATACTACCCATGACCTGCAGATGGCGGCCAATGCCGGCGCGGCAGGGATCGGTGTCGGCTATGGTGCCCACCCGGCGGACGCCTTGCGTGCAATGGCGCCGCTGCATTGCGCA
Source organism: Cupriavidus sp. 05T313 (assembly GCF_056396665.1). Lineage (NCBI taxonomy): Bacteria > Pseudomonadati > Pseudomonadota > Betaproteobacteria > Burkholderiales > Burkholderiaceae > Cupriavidus > Cupriavidus sp. 05T313. The sequence goes on from NZ_JBFTLX010000149.1 coordinate 570, forward strand.
TCCTCGATCGCCGATCTGCAAGACTGGCTGTTGACACATGCCTGACGCGGCGGTTGCCGGCATGTCCGGGCAGCGCCGCTTATGCGCAACTGAAGACCTGGCTGAAGGCGGCGCCGGGGTGCGCTTCATGGTCGAAATGGGTGGCCGTCCTGTTGGCGCGTTTGTCGTGCGCTTCGGGGGCGGTGTCCATGGCTACCTGAACCAGTGCGCCCACGTGCCGATGGAGCTCGATTGGCAGGAGGGRCAGTTTTTCGAKTSCKCGGGCCTATACTTGATGTGCGCGACACATGGCGCGRTTTATGCGCCGGACAGTGGCTTGTGCCTGGGTGGGCCTTGCCGGGGCGCTTCGTTGTCGAAGCTGCGCGTCGAGGAACATGACGGCAATGTGTACTGGTTCCCGGAAAGCCCATACGAAGTCCCCGCTGGCTAGCCGGCAAGCAGACGCCGACCTATTCCTAATCAAGAGCCAACTGCATGACTGAACAGCAAAAACCGCCTCAGGACGAGTCTGGCAAGACGCCGGATCCGGCTGCTCCTACCAGCGCCGGGGCGGAGGATCGGCTGGAGACCGCTTCCCAGGCTGATTTTCCGTTGGAGCAAGACTTGCGCGCCGGGGATGCGGCCACACAAAAAGAAGCCAGCCAGCGCAAGGAGCGCCTGGCCGGCCGCGAAGTCGGGCCAGTCCCGACTGGCACGGGCTGGGAGCGGGATGTGCTGGAAAAGGTGCTGATGGCGACCTTGCGCGAGCAGCGTGCCGCGCGTCGGTGGCGGATCTTTTTCCGTTTTGTCGGGTTAGCCCTGCTGGCGCTGCTCTTCTTCACCATTTTCGACTTCAAGGGCGACGGCGGCATCGCCACTAGTGGCCGCCATACGGCAATGGTGTCGCTCGACGGCGAGATCGCCGCCGGTACGCCAGCCAGCGCTGAATCGATCAACGCCGCCTTGCAGGCTGCATTCGCCGACACCAATGCCGCGGGCATCATCCTGAAGATCAATTCTCCGGGCGGCTCACCGGTACAGGCCGGCATGATCAACGATGAAATCCGCCGCCTGCGGACCCTCTATCCGTCCAAGCCGTTTTACGTAGTGGTGGAGGAAATCTGYGCCTCGGGCGGTTACTACGTGGCGGCGGCGGCGGACAAGATTTATGTCGACAAGGCCAGCATCGTGGGTTCGATCGGCGTGCTGATGGATGGTTTCGGCTTCACCGGCCTGATGGACAAGCTTGGCGTGGAACGCCGGCTTTACACCTCCGGCGCCAACAAGGGCATGCTCGATCCCTTCTCGCCGCAAGTGCCGAGGCAGAAACAATTTGCCGAGACCATGCTCAAGCAGATCCATCAGCAGTTCATCGATGTGGTCAAGGAAGGTCGTGGCGATCGCCTGAAGGAGGACCCGGATCTTTTCTCCGGCTTGTTCTGGTCCGGCGAGCGCAGTGTCGAGTTGGGCCTGGCCGACGGGCTGGGCAACGCCGACTACGTGGCGCGGGATCTGTTCAAGGCCGAGGACATTGTGGACTACACCGTCAAGGAGAACATCGCGGAGCGGGTAGCCAAGCGCTTCGGCGCGGCGATGGGTACGGCGGCGATGAAGACCATGTTGTTTGGCTCGCACGTGCAAGCCATTCGCTAATCGGACCTACCGCAAGAAATGTGGGGCGCTTGCGCCCCACATTTCGTTTCTCCGCCTTGTCTTCAGGCCGCCAGCAGCGAGAAGATGGCCGGCCGTCTGTTCAGTTCCAGCCGCTCAGGACGCCAATCGGAAATCGGCAGGGTTACGATCGTTTCGCTCGGCAAGGTCAGGTCCACCGCGATCGACAGCAGGCTGGTGCCGGCGCAATGCTGGCGCATGGCTTCAAGCAGGGGGCCATTGCGGTAGGGTGTCTCGATCCAGACCTGGGTCTGGTGTGCCTTGCGTGAAAGCTGCTCCAGTTCGCGCAGCCGCCTGGCGCGTTCGCCAGCGTCCACCGGCAGGTAGCCGTTGAAGGCAAAGCTCTGGCCGTTCAGGCCGGACGCCATCACGGCCAGCAGGATCGAGCTCGGCCCAACCAGCGGCCGTACGCGCACACCTTTGGCATGGGCCAGCCGCACCAGGTTGGCGCCGGGATCGGCCACCGCCGGCACGCCGGCTTCGGATAGCAGGCCACCGTCGCGGCCCGCGCGGATCGGGGCCAGCAGGTCGGCCAGGGCGCCGTCGCGCGTGTTGACGTTGAGTTCGCGAATCTCGATCTGCTGGATCGGCCTGGCCAGCGGGCAGGTCTCGCCCAGCTTCTTCAGAAAAGCGCGAGCTGTCTTGGCGTTTTCCGCCACCAGGTAATCCAGCCCCGCGGCGATTTGCTGAACGCCCGCCGGAATCACGTCCGGCAGGGGATCCGTCTCGTCGCGCTTTCCCAGGGTGTTGGGGATCAAATATAGGATGCCGCTCATGCTTGGGTTCTCGTGTTTCGTCTGTGTTGTCGGCGCGCGCCGGCTGAGAGCTTAGTCCAGGAAAAAGGGGTAGCCGGCCTGGCGCAGCATGGTCGTCAGTGCAATTAGCGGCAAGCCTACCAGCGCGGTGGGATCGTCCGATTCCATGTGCGAGAGCAGGGCGATGCCCAGGCCTTCGGATTTTGCGCTGCCCGCCACGTCGTAGGGGCGCTCGATGCGTAGGTAGGCGTCCAGTTCGTGGTCGGGAAGCTCACGGAAGGTGGCGCGGGTCTGGACATCCGCTAGCTGGGCTTCACCGTTGCGGCCGTCAAGCAGGCACAGTGCGGAATGGAAAGTGACGGTACGGCCTCGCATCAACTGCAATTGTGCCAGTGCCTGCGCGTGCGAACCGGGTTTGCCGATTTGCCTGCCATCCAGCGTGGCCACTTGATCGGAGCCAATGACCAGCGCGCCTGGATGCCGTTCGGCAATGGCCTGGGCCTTGCCGCGAGAGAGCCGCAGGGCCGTGGCTTCCGGGCTTTCGCCGGTCAGCGGGCTTTCGTCGATGTCCGGCGTCGCTACCTCGAAAGGGATGCGCAGGCGCTGCAGCAATTCGCGGCGATACGGCGAACTGGAGCCTAGGATCAGGGTGGGGCGGGAGGATTGCGACATAAGTAGTTGAGCGAAAAGGGAAAGCGGCGTATGGCCGTCTTCCAAAATTTTGACCGCGGCAGAAAAATCGACGTATAATCTCGCGTTTAGCCAAGCAAGTCCGGCGCAAATCCGTGTGTATACCGGTTTTGTGCGGCGCCCGGGTCACGTTTCGATGGTGTATGCGTCGAAACAGCGGTCGAAACCGCGATGCCCGGGATGCCCCGGCAAGACGGCACGATAAGACATGACCCAGCCGATTGACCCGCGCGCGCTCGATCTCTTCGCATTTTGCCGCGCTGGTGGCGAAGCCACCGGCGAAGTCGCGGCGCGCGATTTGCCGCGCATCATAGCCGAGACCGCCGCGCATGCGCCAGTGTCGGCGCCGGACGAGGTCTTCAGCTACTCGCTCACCGGCTTTGTCGAGGAAGAAGCGAGCGAACCCGGTACGCCGGCAACGCAGCACCTTTACGTCGACCTGACCGTGAATGGCCAGGTGTGGCTGGATTGTCAGCGTTGCCTGGGGATCTATGCTCAGGCGATCGCCACGGACATGTGCTTCGAGGTGGTCGCCAGCGAGGAAGAGGCCGACGCGGCACCCATGGACGACGACGAGATTGATGTGATCGTCGGTTCCCGGCGCTTCGACCTGCTGACGCTGATTGAAGATGAAGTGCTGCTGGCCTTGCCGGTAGCTCCCAAGCATGACGTTTGCCCCACGGTTCACGAAAGCCTTGTGACCGGGGTGGACGGACAGGCGGAACCTGAAGCCGAGGTCCCGCTGGAAGAAGAAAAACGGCCTTCGCCCTTTGCGGCGCTGGCCGGCCTGAAAACGAAGCACTGAAGCCGGTTCGCCGGCATCGGGCAGCGAGTTCAAGGCACCAGGATCAGCATCCGGCCGGGCCCGGCTACGCCTCGTGCGGGATGCGTGTGTTACCATTGAAAAATTCTCGAAGGAGTCATCATGGCAGTTCAACAGAACAAGAAGTCGCCCTCCAAGCGCGGCATGCATCGCTCGCACGACCATCTGACGGCGGCAGCGCTGGCAGTGGAGCCGACCACGGGCGAGACCCACCTGCGTCACCACGTGAGCCCGAACGGCTACTATCGTGGCCGCAAGGTCATCAAGACCAAGAACGACTGACAGATCGTTCGGCGTGACTTTGCGTCTCGTACGCGCACGTTGGTAGGTCAAAAACAAAAAAGCGGCAAAATCGTTGCCGCTTTTTTGTTGCGCGCTCGCAGCGCAAGCCGTAGCGCAGGCTTCCACCAGGCCGACTTGCGCCGCTTGCTCAAGCCGAGTGCCTGGCCGAGGCCATGTACGGCGGCCGGAGGGGCGTCAGATCTCGCCCGCCGTCGAGCGCTCCGGGAGGCGGTCGGGTTGCCGCCGGCCGGTCAGGGCGATGCCTCCGGCCAGGGAGCCAGGTCTTAACGTCACGCCGACAAGCGCTTCTGCACCAGGAAACAATGACGATCAAACTAGCTATCGACTGCATGGGTGGCGATCACGGTGTCTCTGTGACGGTACCAGCGGCGATCAGTTTTCTCTCCAGCCATAGCGACGCCGAAGTGGTGCTGGTCGGCTTGCGGGAAAGCATCGAGYCTCAGCTAAAGAAGTTGCACGCGCTTGATCACCCCCGTGTGCGCATCGTRACCGCGACTGAGGTCATCACCATGGATGACCCGGTCGAGGTGGCGCTGCGCAGGAAGAAAGACTCTTCCATGCGCGTGGCCGTGACCCAGGTGAAAGAGGGCCTGGCGGGCGCCTGCATCTCGGCGGGCAATACCGGAGCGCTGATGGCGGTGTCGCGCTATGTGCTCAAGACGCTCGAGGGCATCGAGCGTCCGGCGATTGCCACCACCATTCCCAATGAGCAGGGCTGGGGCACCACGGTGCTCGAYCTSGGYGCCAACGCCGAYTGCGAGCCSGRGCACCTGCTSCARTTCGCSCGCATGGCRGAGGCCATGGTKKCCGTGGTGGATCATAAGGAACGTCCCAGCGTCGGCCTGCTGAACATTGGCGAGGAAGTGATCAAGGGCAACGATGTGGTGAAGCGTGCCGGCGAACTGCTGCGCGCTTCGGAACTCAACTTCTACGGCAACGTGGAAGGCAACGACATCTTCAAGGGCACCACCGATATCGTCGTGTGCGATGGCTTCGTCGRCAACGTCGCGCTGAAGAGCAGCGAAGGGCTGGCCAAGATGATCGCCAACATGATCAAGGAAGAATTCACGCGTTCGTGGTTCACCAAGCTGCTGGCGGTCCTGGCTTTGCCGGTGCTCAAGCGGTTGTCCCGGCGCCTGGACCCGGCGCGCTACAACGGCGCTTCCCTGCTCGGTCTGCGCGGGCTGGTCATCAAAAGTCATGGTTCCGCCGACGCGCACGCTTTTGAGTGGGCTATCAAACGCGGGTATGATGCGGCCAGGAATGGTGTGATCGAACGCACCATTCAGGCTTTCGCCAACAAGTCAGGTAACAGCACTCCGGCTACCGGCCCGCAGTCAGGCGCCGAGGATTCCAGTCCAAGCCCGCACGCCGCCTGAGGTCTTGATGTAGATGCCGCGGGCGACGACCCGCGGCCAGACGATCGATCCGACATTACATGACAAGCTACGCAAAAATCATCGGGACCGGGAGCTATTTGCCTCCGCGGCGCGTCACTAACCAAGATATCGCGGCGCAACTGGCTGAGAAGGGCATCGAGACCAGCGACGAATGGATCTTTTCGCGCAGTGGCATCTCGGCCCGCCATTGGGCCGAGCCGGATGTCACCAGCAGCGACCTCRCCGTCAAGGCGGCGGAGCGTGCGCTGGAAGCTGCCGGCATCGATCGCCAGAGCATCGACCTGATCATCGTTGCCACTTCCACACCCGATTTCGTCTTCCCCAGCACCGCCTGCCTGGTGCAGCAGAAGCTTGGCATCACCAACAACTGCGCGGCGTTCGACCTGCAGGCGGTGTGCTCCGGTTTTGTCTATGCGCTGGCCACCGCCGAAAAATTCATCCGTAGCGGTTCGCACCGCAATGCGCTGGTGATTGGCTCGGAAGTGTTCTCGCGCATTCTAGACTTTAACGACCGCACCACCTGCGTGCTGTTCGGCGACGGCGCCGGCGCGGTSGTGCTGTCGGCTTCCGAGGAGCCCGGCATCCTGTCTTCGGCAATGCACTCCGACGGTAGCCACGTGGACATCCTCTGCGTGCCGGGCAATGTCTCGGGCGGCAATATCACCGGCAACCCGTTCCTGCATATGGACGGCCAGGCAGTGTTCAAGCTCGCGGTCACGGTGCTCGACAAGGTGGCGCGCGAAGCGCTCGCCGGCGCGCAGTTCCCGCCCGAAAAAGTAGACTGGCTGATCCCGCACCAGGCCAATATCCGCATCATGCAAAGCACCGCCAGGAAGCTTGGCCTGCCGGCCGAGCGCATGGTGGCGACGGTGCACGAGCACGGCAATACGTCGGCCGCCTCGATCCCCCTGGCACTCGATGTGGCGGTGCGCGATGGCCGCATCGGCGCGGGACACCACGTGCTGATGGAAGGCGTGGGCGGGGGCTTCACCTGGGGCGCGGTACTGCTGCGCATGTAAAATCCGGGCCGGCGCCGCGATGTTGTTTCGTCGCGCCGGTCCTGCGGTATCCATCTTTACGATTCGATTGCGATGAAATTCTCCTTTGTATTCCCAGGGCAGGGCTCGCAGGCAGTCGGGATGCTCAATGCATTCGCCGACAATGCGGTAGTCCGAGCCACTCTGGACGAGGCGTCCGCGGCACTCGGCCAGGACCTGGGCCACCTGATCGCCGAGGGCCCGGCCGAGGAACTTAACCTCACGACCAACACGCAGCCGGTCATGTTGACCGCCGCGGTGGCCATTTACCGTGCCTGGCTCGACGCTGGCGGTGCAGCGCCTGCCCTGGTCGCCGGCCATAGCCTGGGTGAATACTCCGCACTGGTGGCTGCCGGGGTGATTTCCTTTGCCGATGCGGTGCCGTTGGTGCGTTTTCGCGCGCAGGCCATGCAAGAAGCCGTGCCGGTGGGCGAGGGCGGCATGGCAGCCATCCTTGGTCTGTCCGACGACGACGTGCGCGCGGCCTGCGCCGAGGCGTCGGCTGCAGGAGCCGGCGTGGTCGAGGCGGTGAACTTCAACGCGCCTTCGCAGGTGGTGATCGCCGGCAACAAGGCCGCTGTGGAAAAGGCCTGTGAAATGGCCAAGGCGCGCGGCGCCAAGCGTGCGCTGCCGCTGCCGGTTTCGGCGCCGTTCCATTCTTCGCTGCTCAAGCCTGCTTCGGACCGCCTGCGTGAGCGCATGGCGGGCATGACGTTCGCCGCACCGTCCATTCCGCTGGTCAACAACGTTGACGTGGCCATCGTCAATGATCCGGAAGCCATCAAGGACGCGCTGGTTCGCCAGGCGGCAGCTCCGGTGCGCTGGGTCGAATGCGTGCAGAAGATTGCAGCCGAGGGCGTGACCCACGTGATCGAGTGCGGTCCGGGCAAAGTGCTGGCGGGCATGACCAAGCGCATCGACGGCAACCTGGTGGGCGGGGCGATCTTCGATCCGGCCTCCCTGCAGGACACGCTGGCGCTGCTGAAGTAAATAAGGACCAAGGCAATGACGAAATTTCTGGAAAACCAGGTCGCGCTGGTGACCGGCGCATCGCGCGGAATCGGCCGCGCCATCGCGCTGGAGCTGGCCGCCCAGGGCGCCACGGTGGTCGGTACCGCCACCAGCGAGGCGGGGGCCGCCGCGATCAGCGAATACCTGGCGGCAGCCGGCGGCAAGGGCCGCGGAGCCGTGCTCAACGTCAATGATGCGGCGGCTTCCGAAGCGCTGATCGACGAACTCGTCAAGACGCATGGCAGCCTCGGTATTCTGGTGAACAACGCCGGTATTACCCAGGACCAACTCGCCATGCGCATGAAAGACGACGACTGGAGCGCGGTTGTCGAGACCAACATGACGGCGGTGTTCCGCTTGTCGCGCGCCGTGCTGCGCCCGATGATGAAGGCGCGCGGCGGCCGTATCATCAATATCACCTCGGTGGTCGGCTCGACGGGCAACCCCGGGCAAATGAACTATGCGGCCGCCAAGGCCGGCGTCGAAGGCATGAGCCGCGCACTGGCGCGCGAAATCGGCAGCCGGAACGTGACTGTGAACTGCGTGGCGCCTGGCTTTATCGACACCGACATGACCAAGGTCCTGTCGGATGAGCAGCATGCGGCACTGAAGACCCAGATTCCCCTGGGCCGTCTCGGGCAGCCGGAAGATATCGCGCATGCGGTCGCCTTCCTGGCGGGCCCTCAAGCGGCCTACATTACAGGTACGACGCTCCATGTGAATGGTGGCATGTACATGAATTGATCGCCTTGCGTGGTGTCGGGTTCGAAGGAGAAGCCGACAAAAGCCGCGCGAAGTGGTTATTTTTAAAACTGATCGGGCGCTGTTCTTGCAATAGACGGCAGGGGGCATTTTTGTGGCCCAAACCTGCTAAAATGCGCCCACTTTTTGTCGAACTTCCCTGGAGGGTTACATGGACAATATCGAACAACGCGTCAAGAAAATCGTGGCAGAACAACTCGGCGTCGCCGAGGCAGACATCAAGAACGAATCCTCGTTCGTGAACGACCTGGGCGCGGATTCGCTCGACACGGTTGAACTCGTGATGGCGTTGGAAGATGAATTCGGCATGGAAATTCCCGATGAGGAAGCCGAAAAGATCACGACCGTGCAACAGGCAATCGATTACGCCACCGCACACGTCAAGGCCTGAGCCTGTCGTATCTGAATTCCGAGCCACAGAAGGCAGGCGCGAGGCCCATGGGCTCACCGCGCTGTTTTCTGTGGCTTTCGTYTGTTCGAAGAAGCACAATTGGTACGGCTACGCCGGCATCGGCGTAGCCCGGCGCCGGCCGTTGGCCAGTTCCGATTCATTTTCCAGTTCTGCTTCACGTACCCGTAGGAAATCATAGTGAGCCGTCGTCGCGTCGTCGTCACTGGGCTTGGCCTTGTGTCTCCGGTCGGAAACACGGTTGCCGAAGGCTGGGCCAACCTGGTTGCCGGCAAGTCTGGCATCGCCACCGTTACCAAATTCGATCATTCCGCGCTTGCCGTGCATTTTGCCGGCGAAGTGAAGGGCTTCAATGCCGAGGATTACATCCCGGCCAAGGAAGCCCGCCATATGGATACGTTCATCCACTATGGCATCGCAGCGGGCTCGCAGGCGCTGAAGGATAGCGGCTACGAAGTGACCGAAGCCAATGCAGAGCGCATCGGCGTGCTCGTTGGCTCGGGCATCGGCGGCCTGCCGATGATCGAGGACACCCACGCCGAGCTGACCAATCGTGGTCCGCGCCGGATCTCCCCGTTCTTCGTGCCAGGCTCGATCATCAACATGATCTCGGGCCACCTGTCCATCATCCATGGACTCAAGGGCCCCAACCTGGCCGCGGTAACGGCTTGCACCACCGGCCTGCACAGCATCGGCCTGGCGGCCCGGCTGATCCAGGCGGGCGATGCGGACGTCATGCTGGCCGGCGGCGCGGAATCCACGGTGTCGCCGCTCGGCATCGGCGGTTTCGCCGCGGCACGCGCGCTGTCGACCCGCAACGACGACCCCGCTGCCGCGTCCCGCCCGTGGGACAAGGAYCGCGAYGGYTTCGTGCTGGGCGAGGGTGCCGGYGTGRTSATGCTCGARGAGTAYGAGTCGGCCAAGGCACGTGGCGCCARGATCTATGCSGAGCTGATTGGCTTCGGCATGAGTGGCGACGCTTACCACATGACGGCACCCAATATGGATGGCCCGCGCCGCTGCATGGTCAACGCCCTCAAGGACGCTGGCGTCAATGCGGACGAAGTCGGTTATCTGAATGCGCACGGTACCTCGACTCCGTTGGGCGACAAGAACGAGAGCGAAGCCATCAAGCTTGCCCTTGGCGATCACGCTTACAAGGTGGCGGTCAATTCAACGAAGTCGATGACCGGCCACCTGTTGGGCGGCGCCGGCGGCCTCGAGTCGGTGTTCACCGTACTGGCGCTGCACCACCAGGTGTCGCCGCCGACCATCAATATCTTCAACCAGGATCCCGAGTGCGACCTGGATTACGTGGCTAACACGGCACGCGACCTGAAGATCGATGTGGCGGTGAAGAATAACTTCGGCTTCGGCGGCACCAACGGCACGCTTGTCTTCCGGCGCGCCTGAACCCGGCGTGCGCCGGGTGGCGACACCATGGAGTTCAGTCAAGGCCCATCCTTTGCGGTGGGTTTTGGCGCTGTTTCTTGCCTGCGAGCTCGCAACGTTCGCGTTGCTTGCCCGGCAAGGGATGCACGAACTGGGGCGGTCTGCGCAAGGCTGGAGTTTGCCGCAATGGCTGGCGCTGCTCGGCATCGCTGCGTTGTGCGGTTGGCTCACATGGCACTGGCACGCACTTTGGTGCGGCGCCGCGTGTACCTACGACGGCCTGGCGCAAGGACGGGATCGCACGGGCCGGCCAGGCATCCTTGTTGGCTTGCCGGATGGCCGCCGCGCGGTGGCGCGTGTCGAGTCCAGTTGGGAATTGGGCGAGTTGGCCCTGGTGCTCGCCCTGGAACCGGTGACCGGACATCCCCCTCGGGTGCTGGTGGTCAGCCGTGTGCTCGTGGACACCGGCGCCTTGCGGGCGCTCAGACGTACTCTCCGCGTTGCGCAGCGTGACTGCCAGGCGACAGGCGAGGCCAGTTGATGCGCGGCTGTTTCGAGCATCCATCACAATATGCGTTGCACCGCACTGACCGTGCGCCGAGCTACGTAGGTAAAATACAACGTTTGTCGTGAAGACGATACCAAGAGATACACTGCAGGTGAAATATTCGTGAGCGAACGCGAAGCCGATCAGCTCCTCGTTGAGCGCGTCCAGCAAGGCGATAAGCGGGCCTTTGAATTGTTGGTGGTGAAATACCACCGCAAGATCATCAGGCTCATTTCGCGTTTGGTGCGGGATTCGGCCGAAGTGGAGGATGTGGCACAGGACGCCTTTATCAAGGCGTATCGTGCCTTGCCCCAGTTTCGCGGCGAGTCGGCGTTCTACACCTGGTTGTACCGGATTGCGGTGAACACCGCGAAGAACTATCTGGCGACCCAGGGGCGCCGGCCGGAGGCCTCCAGTGATATCGATGCCGAAGAGGCTGAAACTTTTGCGGACGGTGAGCAACTAAGAGATATCAATACGCCGGAGTCGATGCTCCATACCCGCCAGGTGGCCGAGACGGTCAACCGCGCGATGGAAGCACTGCCCGAGGAATTGCGCACCGCCATCACCCTTCGCGAGATCGAAGGCCTCAGCTACGAGGAGATCGCGGAAGCCATGGGGTGCCCGATCGGCACCGTCCGGTCGCGCATCTTCCGGGCGCGCGAGGCGATTGCCGAGAAATTGCGTCCGCTGCTGGGAACGGCAGAGGGCAAACGATGGTAGTAGTCAGCCGTCGTCAGTGGTAAAGAAAATGTCGTGCGGCCAGCGTTGCAGCCTATTCCTGCATCGATAAACGACAAGGCAGTGGACGGGATTGTCGGTGTTCAATGGTTTTTCTAGGGGTGGGAAATGGGTCAGGCTCACAAGCAGTCGGTTCATGTAGTGGAAGCGGCGGAGCAGATTTCCGTGCTGATGGATGGCGAGCTGGCGCCGCACGAAGTAAGCGCTGTGTTGGATCTCGCGAAGAGCGGGGCGGGCATGGCGAGCTGGACCTCCTATCAACTGATTGGCGATGCCCTGCGTTCGGAAGAACTGACGCATGCCGGCTCGACCGATGATTTTCTCTCCCGGTTTTCCGCCCGTCTCGACAGCGAACCGCATGTGCTGGTGCCCGCGGTCGCGAAGGCGTCGGGAGCACATCGCATGCTCTTCAAGCCGTCGTGGGTGCGCCGCGTGATGCCGGGTACGGCCATCGCTGCCGCGGTGGCGGCCGTCAGCTGGGTGGTGGTGCCGCAGATGCGCGGTTCCGCCGACCTCGGTACGCCGGATGCCGTGGTGGCACGCGTAGAGCAACCCGCCGTGCCCAAGGCCGGCGGCATCGTGACCGTGTCCGCGGACAGCGCGCAAATGATCCGCGATCCGCGTCTGGACGAATATCTGCGTGCCCACCGCGTATCGGTTGCAACTGATGCGGTAGTGCCCACGATGCGCACCGTTGCCAACAGCGCAAACTTCTCTCAGGACAATTCGCAGGAATAATGCCGGACATGCATAAAGGATGGTCGCCCGCCAACGTAGCGGGCGCACACAGAATTAGGGCCCTTCGCAGGTCCTTTTTTCTGGCCTTGTGTCTGACTGCGGCTGCAGCAACTGCGCAGCCGCCGGACAATACGCTGGCCCGTCGCGACGCAACGGCCTGGCTCAACAAGATCCACCGCGCGGCACAGCGCGAGAATTATGTTGGCACGCTGATTTATCAGCGCGGCAGCGTGATGCATGCGTCGCGCATTCAGCACTATAGCGACCTCGTCAACAACGAGTACGAACGGCTTGAGACGCTCGACGGCAAGCCGCGCGAGGTGCTGCGCCAGAACGATATCGTGCACAGCCTGATTCCCGAGGCCAAACTGGTGGTGGTGGAAAAGCAGGAAGCCAAGGATCGTTTCCCGGCCCTCCTGGCCACCAACAAGAGCGATGTGCTGGATATCTACGATATGCGCAAGCTTCCCGGCGAGCGCGTGGCCGGCGTTGAGTGCGAAGTGTTCTCGCTAGAGCCGCATGACGCCGCGCGCTATGCCGTGCGTCTTTGGGCCGAGAAGAATTCCGGCCTGCTGATGCGCGCCCAGACCCTGGGCGAGGGCGGCAAGGTGCTGGAGCAGGTGGCTTTCTCGCAAGTCGAGATCGGAGTGCCTTCCGAAAAGCAGCGCATCCTCACTGCCATCAAGAATTCCGGCGCCTGGAACCACTATGAGGTGACCAACCAGCCTGCCAATATTGCCGACGAGGGCTGGAGCATCGGGATCCCGGTCAAAGGGTTCATGAAGATCCGCGAGGTTCGCCGGCCACTTGGGGAGCTGCGCGCACCACAGGCCAACCCGCGCGGGAACGTCTTCGAAGTGCTCCAGATCGTCTACAGCGATGGCTTGACCGGTTTGTCCGTATTTATCGAGCCGGTTTCCGAGCAGCGCGTGCGCCGCGAAGGCGTGGCTTCGCTCGGTGCTACCCAGGTCGTGGTGCGCCGTGTGGCCGATTTCTGGATCACCGTGGTGGGCGAAGTCCCGCCGGCCACAGTAAGGCTGTTTGCCTCGGCGGTAGAATACAAACCACCGAAGGGCCACTAAGCCGGATTGCTGCGTGGAGGGGCGGCGAGAACGCCGCCCTGCATCCGCCGCCAGTCCGCTGCGCACGCTGCCCAAGCTTTTTTCCTCGTTTCGCTGATCTCCCGGGAGTCGACGATGTCACCAAGATCTCCAGCCTTGGCTCGGACCGTGCTCATGGCTGCCATTCTCGCTTTTGCGCCATTTGTCGCCGAGCTGAGCCATGCACAGGCGGCCGCGCCGTCCTATAACCTGCCCGATTTCACCGATCTGGTGGAAAAAGCCGGCCCGGCCGTCGTGAATATCCGCACCACCGAGCGCGTTCGCGCGCGCGGTACTCCCGGCAGCGAAGACGACGAGATGGCAGAGTTCTTCCGCCGTTTCTTTGGTGTGCCCATGCCGGGCGCGCCCACGCCTCCGGGCACCCCGCGCCGCGGCCAGCCGCCGCAAGGGCCGCAGGGGCCGCAGGGCGAGGAGCAGAGCCGTGGCGTGGGGTCCGGTTTTGTCATCAGCCAGGATGGCTATGTGATGACAAATGCTCATGTTGTGGCGGATGCGGAAACCATCTATGTCACGCTGCCCGACAAGCGAGAGTTCAAGGCGAAGCTGATCGGCTCGGACAAGCGTACCGACGTAGCGTTGCTCAAGGTCGACGCGACCGGCTTGCCCAAGCTCACGCTCGGCGATTCGGACAAGGTCCGCGCCGGCGAATGGGTGCTGGCGATCGGCTCGCCATTTGGCCTCGACAACACCGTGACGGCCGGCATTGTGTCGGCCAAGGGGCGCGATACCGGAGACTACCTGCCGTTTATCCAGACCGATGTGGCGGTTAATCCAGGTAACTCGGGTGGCCCGCTGATCAACCTGCGCGGCGAGGTCATCGGCATCAATTCCCAGATCTATAGCCGCAGCGGGGGCTATATGGGCATCTCCTTCGCCATCCCGATCGACGAGGCCATGCGTGTCACCGAGCAGCTCAAGGCGACCGGCAAGGTGACGCGCGGGCGTATCGCGGTTGCGATCGGCGATGTCACCAAGGAAGTCGCCGACTCGCTCGGCCTGGGCCGAGCCCGGGGCGCGCTGGTGGGTAGCGTCGAACCCGGAGGCCCTGCCGAGAAGGCGGGGATCGAAGCCGGTGACATCATCCTCAAGTTCAACGGCCGTGACATCGAGAAGGCGTCCGACCTGCCGCGCATGGTCGGCGATATCAAGCCGGGCACGCGCGTACCGCTGCAGCTGTGGCGCAAGGGCGCGACGCGGGAAGTTTCGATCACCGTGGCCGAACTCGACGCCGATGCCAAGGTGCGCACCCGTGGCGGCAATACACCGCGCGACGACGGCGCCGCGCCGGCGGCCAAGCCCAATGCACTCGGCCTGATCGTCAACGAAATTCCCGATGCAAAGCTGAAGGAACTCAAGATCAAGTCGGGCGTGGAGGTCGAGCAGTCCGACGGGCCGGCGATGCGTGCCGGCATTCGCCCGGGCGACATCATCCTGCGGCTGGGCGATAACGACGTGACCAGCCCGCGCCAGTTCAATGAACTGGTCAAGGGGCTGGACAAGGCGAAGATTGCCGCTGTGTTCGTCCGCCGCGGCGATGCCACCCAGGTGCTGACCTTGCGTCCGGGCGCAACGTCCTCGCGCTGATCGGCTCGCCATGGCCGATCTCACACTGTATGGCAGGGGGTATTGCCATCTGTGCGAAGACATGAAAATCGCGCTGGAACCGCTCCGGCGCGATTTTTCCTTTGTCCTGCACGAGGTGGACGTGGATACCGATCCCGCGACCGAAGCGCGCTTCGGCGAACTTGTGCCTGTGCTGATGGTTGGGGCCCCGGCTACCCCTGGCGAGGAACTGTGCCACTACTTTCTCGACGAAAGTCGGGTGAAAGCGTGGTTCGCCGCACATGCGGCCCCGCGAGTGGACGAACGGCCGGTCGAAGGCGCGCAAGTGCGCCCTGCGGGGCATGGCGTGGTGTGATGGCTTGATCCGCCGCCCATTTCGCAATACGGAAGTCCTTGAAAATACGGTAAAATTGCAGTTTGGCGCAAAGTCCGCGTCACCAACCTGCGACCGGAGCGGGGCCCGCCCGACAAGGCGCCAGTTCCAGGTCGTTCATAATTGCTGCGCCGCCAGGCGTGCCCATGCGGGCACCTCCTGGCCCGAACTGGCGCACCCCTGAACATCAGATGGACCATATCCGCAACTTCTCGATCATCGCCCACATCGACCACGGTAAATCGACCCTGGCCGACCGCATCATTCAACTCTGCGGAGGCCTGTCCGATCGCGAGATGGAGGCGCAGGTGCTCGACTCGATGGACATCGAGAAGGAGCGCGGCATCACCATCAAGGCCCAGACCGCGGCGCTCAGCTACAAGGCGCGCGACGGCAAGATCTACAACCTCAACCTGATCGACACGCCGGGGCACGTCGACTTCAGCTATGAAGTGAGCCGCTCTCTGTCCGCCTGCGAAGGCGCGCTGCTGGTGGTCGATGCTTCCCAGGGCGTGGAGGCGCAGACTGTCGCCAACTGCTACACCGCGATCGAACTCGGCGTGGAAGTGGTGCCGGTGCTCAACAAGATCGACCTGCCGTCGGCCGATCCGGAGAACGCGATCCGCGAGATCGAGGAAGTGATCGGGATCGACGCCCAGGATGCCACGCCGTGCTCGGCCAAGACCGGCCTGGGCGTGCAGGACGTGATCGAGGCGATGATCGCCCGCGTGCCGCCGCCCAAGGGCGACGCGGGCGCACCGTTGCAGGCCCTGATCATCGACTCGTGGTTCGACAACTACGTTGGCGTGGTGATGCTGGTGCGCGTGGTCAACGGCACCCTCAAGCCCAAGGACAAGGTACGTGTTCGCGGGCCTGTATCCGGTGGAATCCAACCAGTACGAAGCACTGCGCGAATCCCTGGAAAAGCTCAAGCTCAACGACGCATCGTTGCAGTACGAGCCTGAAGTGTCTCAGGCACTCGGCTTCGGCTTCCGCTGCGGCTTCCTGGGCCTGTTGCACATGGAAATCGTGCAGGAGCGCCTGGAACGCGAGTTCGACATGGACCTCATCACCACCGCGCCGACGGTGGTGTACCAGGTGCAGATGCGTGACGGCACCATGCTGACGGTGGAAAACCCCGCCAAGATGCCGGATCCGAGCCGTATCGAGAATATCCTAGAGCCCATCGTCACCGTCAACCTGTACATGCCGCAGGACTACGTYGGCTCCGTGATCACGCTSTGCACGCARAAGCGCGGCWCGCAGATCAACATGAGCTACCACGGCAAGCAGGTGCAGCTCACGTACGAGATTCCGATGGCGGAAATCGTCATGGATTTCTTCGACCGCCTGAAATCGGTGTCGCGCGGCTATGCCTCGATGGATTACGAGTTCAAGGAATATCGCGCCGCCGACGTGGTCAAGGTGGACATCCTGATCAACGGTGACAAGGTCGACGCGCTGTCGGTGATCGTTCACCGCAGCAATTCGCAGTACCGTGGCCGCGAAGTGGTATCGAAGATGCGCGAGATCATCCCGCGCCAGATGTATGACGTAGCCATCCAGGCCACGATCGGCGCCAACATCATCGCGCGCGAGAACGTCAAGGCGCTGCGCAAGAACGTGCTCGCCAAGTGCTACGGCGGCGATATCTCGCGCAAGAAGAAGCTGCTCGAGAAGCAAAAAGCGGGTAAGAAGCGCATGAAGCAGGTGGGTACGGTCGAGATCCCCCAGGAGGCTTTCCTGGCAATCCTGCAGGTAGGCGACAAGTAAGCTGGCGGAGGCCGGCTCTCGCCGGCTGGCGAAGCGGACTCTAACAAAACAACACGAAGATCTAGCCGTCATGAATTTTGCACTGATCCTTTTTGTGCTGGTGGTTATCACGGGCGTTGCCTGGGTGGCCGACAAACTGGTGTTCGAGAAGCAACGGCGGCTTTCCGCACAGTCCGCGCTGGCGGAGTTCGATGCGCGCCGTACCGATCTGCAGGGGCGCTATGGCGCTGGCGAGGTCGATACCTCGCGTAGCCGCCTGGCGGAGGAAAAGCTGCGCCAGCCATGGTGGCTGGAATATTCGGCAAGTTTCTTCCCGGTGATCCTGGCCGTGTTCGTGCTGCGCTCCTTCGTGGTCGAGCCGTTCAAGATCCCGTCTGGCTCGATGATCCCGACGCTGCTGATCGGCGACTTCATCCTGGTCAACAAGTACGACTACGGCATCCGCCTGCCGGTGGTGAACAAGAAGATCATCTCGGTCGGCGACCCCCAGCGCGGCGACGTGATGGTGTTCCGCTACCCGAAGGACCAGTCGCTCGATTACATCAAGCGTGTGATCGGAGTGCCGGGCGATGTGGTGAGCTACCAGAACAAGCGCCTGACCATCAACGGCAAGCCAGCGGAGTACAGCCCGCTGCCTGACTACCTGGACGAAGAACGGCTTTCGTATTCGAAGCACTTCCGCGAGAAGCTGCCCGACGGCCCGGAGCACGGTATCCTCAATGATGCCGACAGGCCAGCCTATATTTCCGGCATGGATCCSGATTTCCCGTTCCRCGARAACTGCACTTACAATCAGCARGGSSTRACGTGYAAAGTGCCGSAAGGSCACTATTTYGTSATGGGCGAYAACCGKGAYAACAGCCTGGATTCACGTTACTGGGGCTTCGTGCCCGATCAGAATATTGTCGGCAGGGCATTCCTGATCTGGATGAACCTCGGCAATATCGGACGCGTGGGGGCGTTCAAGTAAGCCTCCCGCGATGCGTATAAATCACTCCAGTCAAGCGAGGGAAAGCGCAACATGGGTCAATCGGGTCGAGTGGTTGGGGCAGTCAGGGGGCGGGCACGTTTGTCGGGACGCAGCAAGCCGCGTGGATTCTCCCTCGGCAGCTTGCTGATCGTCATACTGGTCGTGGGGGGTATCGTAATCCCGGCGGTCAGGGCGATCCCAAGCCTGCTGGAGTATTTCTCGGTCAAGCGCGCCATCAGTTATGCCAAGCAACAGGCATCCAGCAAGCGCGAAGTGGCCGATTATTTCAACAAGCAGGCGCAGATCGACCGTATCACCGCTGTGCGCAGCGACGATCTGGATATCAATGAAGATGACAATGGCGGGATCCGGTCGGTGGGGTTTTCCTACCGTAACGAAGTGCCGTTATACGGTCCTCTGAGCCTTTTGATTACCTATTCGGGAACGCAGTACTGACATGAACCTCGACGCCTTGCAGCAACGCCTCGGCTACCGCTTCAGCAAGCCAGAATTGCTGCAGCAGGCGCTGACGCACCGCAGCCACAGTGCCTTGCACAACGAACGCCTGGAATTCCTCGGCGATTCGGTGCTGAACTGTGCCGTGGCCGACATGCTGTACGGCATGTTCAGCAAGCTCGACGAAGGCGACCTGTCCCGCGTGCGCGCCAACCTGGTCAAGCAGCAGGCGCTGTATGAAATTGCGCAGATGCTGCAATTGTCCGAGGCGCTGCGCCTGGGCGAGGGGGAACTGAAGAGCGGCGGTTTCCGCCGCCCGTCGATCCTGGCCGATGCGCTGGAAGCGATCGTCGGCGCCGTCTTCCTCGATGCCGGCTTCGAGGGGGCGCGCACGCTGATCCGCAAGCTTTATATCCCCATCCTCGAGCAGGTCGATCCGCGCACGCTGGGCAAGGATGCCAAGACGCTGCTGCAGGAGTACCTGCAAGGCCACAAGATAGCCCTGCCGCAATATAACGTGATCGCCACACATGGCGCCGCGCATAACCAGCAGTTTGAAGTCGAGTGCACCGTGCCTAAACTGGAAGTGCGGGTGTTCGGTACCGGCGCGTCGCGCCGTGCCGCCGAACAGGCCGCCGCCAAGCTGGCGCTCGACGAGGTGCAGAAGCTCGTGCCCCAGTTGCTCAAGCGCAGCCGGGCCGAGCGCACCGGCAAGACGCGCAAGCAACCGGTGCCACCCGATCCCCAGTTGTCTCTCAGGTTGAAGGAATGACCGAATCTACCGATCCGCGGCAAGCCGCCGCGGGTACCCCATCCGCGGCGTTCCGCTGCGGCACCGTGGCCATTGTCGGGCGTCCCAACGTCGGCAAGTCCACCCTGATGAATGCGCTGGTTGGTCAGAAGATCAGCATCACCTCGCGCAAGGCACAGACCACGCGCCATCGCATTGTCGGCATTCAGACTACCGAGGATGCCCAGTATGTGTTCGTCGATACGCCGGGCTTCCAGACGCGCCATGCCAGCGCGCTGAACCGCTCGCTGAACCGCGCGGTCACCTCGACGCTGTCGTCGGTGGACCTGGTGCTGTTCGTCGTGGAAGCCGGCTACTACGGCGCCGACGACGAGAAGGTGCTTTCGCTGTTGCCGAAGAAGGTGCCGGTGCTGCTGGTCACCAACAAACTCGATCGCCTTGGCGCGGACCGGGCCGAGGTGATGATGCCCTTCCTGGAAAAGATGGGCCACCAGTTCCAATTCGCGGAAGTGGTGCCGATGTCGGCCAAGACGCAAGACCACATCGAGCGTCTGCTGGCGATCATCCGGCCGTACCTGCCGGAAGGCGAGCCGATGTATGACGCCGACTCCATGACCGATCGCAGCGAGCGCTTCATGGCCTCCGAGATCATCCGCGAGAAGGTGTTCCGCTGGACCGGCGATGAATTGCCGTACACCAGCACGGTCATCATCGAAAAGTTCGAGACGGAAGGCCGGCTGCGGCGCATCTTCGCCACCATCCTCGTCGAGCGCGACGGGCACAAGGCCATGATCATCGGCAACAAGGGTGCCAAGCTCAAGACCATTTCCACCGAAGCCCGCATCGACATGGAGAAGCTGTTCGACGGCAAGGTTTACCTGGAAATGTTTATCAAGGTAAAGAGCGGCTGGGCCGACAACGAAGCTGGATTGCGCGCCTACGGCTATGAGTGACAGAGCTGGCGGGCCTGCCTTGAAGGCCCGCCGCACAGACCCGGTGGTGGAAGAAGCGGCCGAACTGCTGGACAGCCATGCCGTGCCCGGCATGGAAGTGGCCGAGCAGCGCGCGATGATGGATCGCGCGCTGCGCATCGTGCCGGCGCGCACCGAACTGCGCGTGGCCAACCAGCCCGGCTTCGTGCTGCACGCCTGGCCCTACCGCGAGACCAGCCTGATCCTCGACGTGTTCACGCGCGATTACGGCCGCGTGGCCATGGTGGCCAAGGGCGCCAAGCGGCCGCATTCGGCGCTGCGCCCGGTGCTTCAGCATTTTCAGCCGATCTCGCTGTCCTGGAGCGGCCGTGGCGAAGTCAAGACACTGACGCGCGCGGAGTGGGTCGGCGGCATGCTGCCGCTGGCCAGCGACGCCTTGCTCTCGGGGTTCTATCTCAACGAACTGCTGCTGCGTTTCTGCGCCCGCGAAGATGCGCACGTTGCCCTGTTCCGCCAGTACATGGCCACGCTGACCCGGCTTTCGCATGGCGAGCAGGCCGGCCTGGTGCTGCGCGGCTTCGAGCGCGTGCTGCTGCAGGAAACCGGCTTTGCGGTGGCCTTCGATGAATGCGCCAATTCGGGCGAGACGGTCGAGCCGGGGCAGGACTATGTCTACCAGCCAGAGCGTGGCGTACGCCGCGCGCAGGCCAGCGATCCGTCCTCGTGGCCGGTGGTTTCCGGGCAGACGCTGCTCGACATGTCGCAGGACGACTATCGACGGACACAAACTGTCACGCAAAGTCGTGCGCTGATGCGCTTCCTGCTGCATTATTATCTGCAAGGCGCGCCGTTGAAGACGCGCCAGATCCTGATCGATTTGCACTATCTCTGAGAATATCTCCGAGCCTTTCGAGCCCTCCCGCATGATTTTCCACGCGCATCCCGGCGTCATCGACCTTGGCGTCAATATCGACCACGTGGCCACGCTGCGCAATGCGCGCGGCACGGTCTATCCCGATCCGATCCAGGCAGCACTGCAGGCCGAGCAGGCCGGCGCCGACCTGATYACSCTGCACTTGCGCGARGAYCGCCGCCATATCCGCGACGCSGACGTGCATGCGCTGCGGCCGCTGCTGGCCACGCGCATGAACCTGGAGTGCGCGATCACCCAGGAAATGCTCGACATCGCCTGCACGATCCGTCCGCAGGATGTCTGCCTGGTGCCCGAGCGGCGCGAGGAAGTCACCACCGAGGGCGGGTTGGACGTAGCCGGGCGTTTCGAGCAGGTCAAGGCTGCCTGCCGCCAGCTTGCCGATGCGGGCATCCGCGTTTCGCTCTTCATCGATGCGCAGGCTGACCAGATCGAAGCGGCCGCCGCGTGTGGCGCGCCGGTGGTGGAACTGCACACCGGCCGCTATGCCGACGCGCATTCCGCCGGGGAGCAGGCCGCCGAGTTTCGCCGCGTCGCCGAAGGCGTCGACGCGGGCGTGCGGCTCGGGCTGGTGGTCAATGCCGGGCACGGCCTGCACTACACGAATGTGCAGCCGGTCGCGGCACTGCACGGCATCAAGGAGTTGAATATTGGCCACGCCATCGTTGCCCACGCGGTCTTTGTCGGCTGGCAGAATGCTGTGCGCGAGATGAAAGCCATCATGGTGGCGGCGCGCCTGGGCACCACCTATCCCCGTCCGGACGCCGCGGCGTGATCTACGGCCTCGGTACCGACATCATCCAGATCGACCGCGTGCAGGGCGTGATGGAGCGCACGCGCGGACGTTTTGCGGAAAAGGTGCTCGGGCCGCAGGAACTCCAGAAGTACCATGCACGCAAGGCGCGCTCCGAAAAGCGCGGGCTCGCGTTCCTGGCGACGCGCTTTGCCGCCAAGGAGGCCTTCTCCAAGGCCATCGGCCTGGGCATGCGCTGGCCGATGACCTGGCGTGCCATGGAACTGCTGAACCTGCCTTCCGGCGAGCCCTATGCGCATTGCCATGGCGAGCTCGACACCTGGTTGCGGGAACGCGGCCTCGTGGTCCGGGTCAGCGTCAGCGACGAACACGATTATGCGGTCGCCTTTGCGATCGCCGAGCCCGGCGGTGCCGACGTCCGCGCCGGCCTGCCGCTCGCCCCCAAGCCTAGCGAAGATTTCAAATGATCAAGAAGATTTCCGGCAGACGGCCGGGCCCGGTTGTACTCGATGTCAAAGGCAAGCACCTCGATGCGGACGATATCCGCCGCATTTCCCACCCGCTGACCGGTGGCGTGATCCTGTTTGCGCGCAACTTCGAGTCGCGCTCGCAATTGCAGGCGCTGACGCGCGAGATCCGTGGCGTGCGCGATGACGTGCTGATCTGCATCGATCATGAGGGCGGCCGGGTGCAGCGCTGCAGGACCGACGGCTTCACGCACCTCCCCGCAATGGCCCGGCTGGGCGCGCTGTGGGACCG
>NZ_JBFTLX010000150.1:0-20054 GCF_056396665.1 Cupriavidus sp. 05T313
CTGCTACGGCGGGCCGGGCTGCTACGGCGGGCCGGGCCGCGCGCGCGGCCGGCAGCGGCTTGGACACCAGYACGGGTTCGCGCTTCTGGTGCACCACCGGAGCACGGGCCTTGCTGGGCAGCGCAGGGGCGCGGGTAGTGCCGGCCGCGCCGGTGCGCGGTGCCGCCACCGCGGGCCGGGTGGCTGCCTTGGCGCCAGCGGCCGGGGCCGCGGGTGCTGAAGGTGCTGCCTGCACGGCTGGCTTCACCGGTGCGGCGCTGCCGGTCCGGACCGGGCGCGCCGTGCCCTGGCGTGCCGCCGGATGGCTCCTGGCGCCAGCGGAAGGATGGGGCGCCGGACGCGGGGCGGCCGGCGCCACGCGTGCTACCGGTACCGCTTGCGGCACCGGCATGCGCGCCAGTTCCCGTACCGCCTGGCGCGGCTGCGCATGCGCTTCTTCCGGAGCCACCTGGAAGCGGGACACTTCATCCACCAGCCCGGCGGCCTGCTGCTGCAGGCTCTCGGCGGCGGCGGCGGCCTGCTCCACCAGCGCGGCATTCTGCTGCGTCACGCTTTCCATCTGGCTGATGGCGAGGTTGACCTGCTCGATGCCGGACGACTGCTCTTCGCTTGCGGCGGCGATCTCGCCCATGATGTCGGTCACGCGCTTCACCGCCCCGACGATATCGTCCATGGTGCGGCCCGCGTCCTCTACCTGCTTGGCGCCATGGGCCACCTGACCCACCGAGCCACTGATCAGTTGCCCGATTTCCTTGGCTGCCGACGAAGAGCGCTGGGCCAGGCTGCGCACCTCGGCCGCCACCACGCTGAAGCCTCGTCCCTGCTCGCCGGCACGGGCAGCTTCCACCGCTGCGTTCAGTGCCAGGATATTGGTCTGGAAGGCAATCCCCTCGATCACGCCCACGATCTCGGCCACCTTGGCCGACGATTGCGAAATATGCTGCATGGTCTCGACCACGCCACGCACGGCGCGCCCGCCCTCGATCGCCACGCCCGAGGCACTCACCGCCAGTTCGTTGGCATGGCGCGCGTTCGCGGCATTCTGCTTGACCGTGGAGGTCAGCTGCTCCATCGAGGCCGCAGTCTGCTCAAGCGAGGCAGCCTGTTCTTCGGTGCGCTGGGAAAGATCGGTATTGCCGCTGGCGATTTCCCGGGTAGCGCCACCGATGGAGCGGGTCGCGCCCTGGATGCCGTGCACCAGTGCCGCCAACTGGCCAAAAGCGCGCTCCAGCGCGCCCAGCATGCGGCCCATTTCGTCATCGTTCTGCACCTGGATCGCGTACGTCAGGTTGCCGTGCGCCAGCGCCTGTGCCGCTTCCAGCGCATGGCGAGCCGGTCGCGTGATCGAGCGCGTGATGCCGATGCCCAGGGCCGCCGCCAGGGCCACCGCGACGGCGGCCAGGCCCAGCAGCAGGTTGCGGGCCGTCTCATAACTGGCGTTCGCCTCCTGCACGGCAGCCAGCGCAACCTTGCGGCCGGTCTCGGTCAGTTCGCTCAACTTGTCGAAATAAGGCGCCTGCGCCGCCGGCAGCGTCGCCACCAGCGCGCTGCGGGCACCATCGAACTCGCCGCCCTGCAACTGGCGCAGCACCATGTCGAGCTGGCCGTTATAGGCAGTGCGTGCCTCGGTCAGCCCCCGATACAACTCCCGGGTCTCCGGTCTGCCGGACGTGGACAGCCACTTCCCAAGTTCATCCAGCGTGACGCCCATTTTCTCGCGCAGCCCCGCGATCTCCCCGGCATTGCGCTTTACCGCAACCGGGTCCTCGTTCATGGTGGCATCGCGCACCAGAATCCCGATCCGCAACGCATCCTGCTTGACGCGCTCGATATCCAGCACCTTGAACAAGCGTCCCTCCACGGTGATGCGCATCGATTCGTTCATGGTGCGCAGAGACGTCATGCCCAGCACCGCCACGGCAACCAGCAGCAACGCCACCAGCGAAAACGCCACCGTCAGGCGCGCCCCAATGCCAAAGTTTCGCAACCAACGCATCTTCCCGGCTCCTTTTACTCTCATCGCGCGCGCTTTTCCGCGCCCCGGACAGATTTCCGGGACGACACCGCACCGCGGACTTAACGGCAGAGAGCGGGCCAAGCTTGAGGGCAACATCAAGACATTTCCGAAGAAAACGGAAAATACGGGAACAAAAGCAAATATGAGGGGGAAAAGCCCGGCAATTCGAACGATTGGCGGGATGCGACCTGTCGTCTAATGTTAACCAGGCGCTCCGAAGTGCTGCCAGCGGCGCATGCAGCCAAAGGCGCGCAACAAAACAAGTGGGCACGCAAAAAAAGAAGCCCACGCGCGGGGTGCTCGTAGGCTTTCCAGGACTGCTATGAGCCGAAAGGCTCGTTAGCGAATATAAACCTGCTTACATGAGGTGTAAATCCAATTTCTATCAGGGATAACTCTGATAGAAAAAGTGCTGGCGACGCCATTCAAGTGACGAATGGGCGGCATGGAAAACATCGCAACTGCAGGCCAGGGTCACCTTGCCGCCCGCAAACCTATGCTGAACGGGGGTTGCGGGCGCTGGTGACGTTGGGACTTGCCGCACATGTGCAAACAAGGCAAACCGCAGCATTGTGACGCAAGAGTATTATTAGAGGAAACTCTCGATCTCAGGTGCGCCCCCCCCCAACCGTTCCGATTTGTAAAATTTTGTTACCCTCGCGCCTGAAGTACCCCCCGTCTTTTCCGGCTGCCCCTGCCGCCAGCGTTTGCGGGGCAGCATCGGAGCCGCCGCCCGGACACACGTCGGGGCCGGACGTGATCCATGCAGCCAGATCCAGCGCCAGCACAGAGAGCGGATATTTCATCCCCCGCCGCACCCAGGCCACGCCGCAGCCCACCCCAGGCCGTGCTGTAACCCCCCTATTGCCCGGGCCCATATATTGGACCCTTGCCAGCCGCCAGAACCCGTGCGGGCTCTTCCGGAGACGTTGTGAACAAGAAGGAAACCAGGATCACCCGTCCGAGCAGGCAACTGCAGCAGCTGCAGTTCTCCACGCTCAGCGCCAGCCACAGCCCTGTCGTCGTACACCTGTCGAGCGGCATTCGCCTGCACGGCGTGATCGTGGCCTCGGACAACTATATGGTGCTGCTGGCGGAATCGCCGCGAGACCCGCAGCCGCAAGTCGTCTACAAGCACGCCATTGCCGTGATCACGCCCGCCCATGCGCCGGAGGCCATGGCGGCGGTGCCCGGGGCGGAGACTTCGCCGGAGTTTGTGAGTTTGTATACGCCACGGACCCGCAAGCGGAGATAACCAGGGAGGGCGCGCCAGCCGGTTGTGCGCACAAGCGGCGCAGCTTTCGTGCGATGGCCCCGCCCGCATCAGCCACCCCCAGAGCCGCTCGGAAGCTATCCGCGAAAAAACTTCTGCACATTGCCCCAAAGATCACACTAAATCTTTTCCCGCCCCGGTCGATAACCCTAACAACGGAGGCACTACACGCACTGCAACGCAGTCAGCCAACGTTACGGCACCCGCCGGACTGCATAAATCACTGCATATAGGAGTCGTACCATGGCGTCAGTCATTAATACCAATTCGTTGTCTCTGATGACTCAGAACAACCTGAATGCATCGCAATCGCAGCTGAACACGGCGATTCAACGCCTGTCGTCGGGCCTGCGCATCAACAGCGCCAAGGACGACGCAGCCGGCCTGGCCATTGCCAACCGCTTCACCGCCAACATCAACGGCCTGACCCAAGCCAAGCAAAATGCTAACGACGGCATCTCGCTGGCGCAAACGACTGAAGGCGCGCTGACCGAAGTCACGAACAACCTGCAACGTATCCGTACCCTGTCGGTGCAAGCAGCGACTGGTTCGAATTCGGCAGACGACCTGAAGTCGATCCAGGATGAAATCGGCCAGCGCATGGACGAAATCAACCGCATCTCCACGCAGACCGACTTCAACGGCGTCAAGGTACTGTCTGGCTCGGCAAAGCCCCTGAACATTCAAGTTGGCGCCAGCGACGGCCAGACCATCTCGGTGAATCTGCAGGAAATCAGCACGAAGACGCTGAACATGACCGGCTTCAACGTGTCTGGCACCGGCACGCCGAATACGGCCGCTACCAGCCAGGACCTGCTGGCAGCCGGCTTTACCGCAGGCGCAACGACCAACGGCACCACCGCCTACTCCAAGAATTACACTGGCGCTGACAGCGCCACGCTGGCCAATGTGCTCGGCAAGGTTGCTACTGGTGATACGGTCAACGACGCCGGCATTGCCACCATCGCAAACTACACCTATAACGGCACGGACTTCTCCTTTGCCGACACGGCACGTACTGCCGCGCGCATCTCGAGCGACCTGAAGCCGGCTGCTGGGAACGTTACCAATGTGTCGATCAAAATCGGCAACAATCAAGCGGTTTCCGCCAACATTGACAGCAATGGCATGCTGACCTCGGCCACCAGCGGTAACAAGCTGTTTGTGGACGCTGCAGGCAACCTGACCGAGAACGATCTGGCCGGCACCCTCACGCAGGCGGATATCAACAACGGCGGCGGCGCTGGCGACCTGATCAAGGCAATCGGCACATCGGGTGCAGCCGGTAAGTTGAGCTCAATCACCGTGGGCAACGCGGCCAACGCTCCCAGCTACGCGTTCACTGGCGGCGTTGCGACGGCAAATGCGACTAATCTGCATATCTCGGCCGCAGCCCTGACAACTCAGGTTCAAGCAAGCAACGGCGCCAATGCAATCACTACGGTGCTCGGTGGGGCTACCTACATCACCGCAGCTGGCGGTGCGGTTACGACGGGTGGTAACCCGGTCAATGTTGATATGAACGGCGCGCTTACCACCAACACGGCCGAGAAGCTGTTCGTTCACAGCAACGGCCAGGTGACCGATGGCTCGGCGAACGCGGTATATGAAGACTCGGCGAACGCTGGGAAGTTCACCCTCAACGCTACGAGCGGTAAGACCTCCACCGCCAATCCGCTGGACGTCCTCGACAAGGCCCTGTCGATGGTTGACAAGCTGCGCAGCTCGCTGGGTGCGATCCAGAACCGTCTGGATTCCACCATCGCCAACCTTGGCACGACCATCACCAACCTGTCGTCGTCGCGTTCGCGTATTCAAGACGCTGACTACGCCACGGAAGTGTCGAACATGACCCGCGGCAACATCCTGCAGCAAGCCGGCACTTCGGTGCTGGCTCAAGCGAACCAGACCACGCAAGGCGTGCTGTCGCTGCTGCGTTAATGCAGTAATACGAAGCACCAGGGCCGGGCCACCACAAGCCCGGCCTTGTGCCGGAGGGTTTTCGCAGGGCCCCTTTGCCCTGCGAAAGCGTTTCGAACCCACCCCCGACAACGGTCATGGCAAATCCGACAAGCTTGATCCCGCCGCTGCCGCTCTCTCCGTCCCTGCCTCCCGCAGGCCGCGAGGGCACGCCCTCTGCCTTACCCGCGAGCGACAACAGCGCTGGCACGCAGGCTGGCGCAAACAAACAAGCAGCTCCTGTCATGACCGAAGACACTGCCATCCAGCACCTGAAGGATTTGTTGCGCACCACCGCATTCAATGTGGAGTTCGAAATTGACCAGGATACCCACCGCGTGATCACCAAGGTAGTGGACAAGGACACCGGCGACGTCATCAGGCAACTGCCCTCTGAAGAGGTCATGCGCATCGCCCACGCCCTGCAAAAGGCGCAAGGCTTGTTCGTACATCAAGAAGCCTGAGACCGGTAGCCGGCTCAGCCCCGTTTAAGCAATTTCCCGGATAAGAACGATATGGCAACCATCTCGAACCTTGGCGTGGGCTCCGGCCTGGACCTGAACACCCTGCTGGACCAGCTCACCACGGCGGAACAGGCACCGCTCACGGCCATCCAGAACCGGGCCACCAGCTATCAGGCGAAGCTGTCGGCCTACGGTCAGGTGCAGAGCATGCTGTCGGCATTCCAGGGGGCGGCTAAGCAACTATCCGATCCGAACTTCTTCAACTCGACGACCGCTACATCGTCCGCCGCCAATGTGCTTGGCGCGGTCGGAAGCACCTCCGCGGTATCGGGCACCTATGCTGTCAACGTGTCGTCCCTGGCACAGTCACAATCACTGGTGTCCGCCGGGCAGGCCAAGCTGACCGATGCGATCGGCACCGGTACCATTCATATCGACTTCGGGACGATCACCGGCGGTACGCTGGACCCGGTGACCGGCAAGTACACCGGTGCAACGTTCGCGGCGAATCCGCCGCCGGCATCCGGCACCAGCGGCTTCGACATCAAGATCGATAGCACCAACAACTCGCTGCAGGGCATCCGCGACGCCATCAACAAGGCCAATGGGGGGGTCACCGCCAGCATCGTCAACGACGGCAGCGGCACGCCATACCGTCTGGTGCTGACGTCCAACGCCACCGGCGCCAATAGCAGCATGCGGATCTCCGTAGCGGAGACTGACGGCGGCACAAAACTGTCTGACCTGGTGAGCTATAGTCCCGGCAAAAACCAGGATCTGACCGGCAATGAAGTGCAGAGCATGCAGCAAACGATCGTTGCCCAGAATGCACAGTTGACCGTCAACAATATTGCAGTCCAGAGCACCAGCAACACCGTGACCGACGCCATCCAGGGTGTCACGCTGTCGCTAACGCAAGGGGGAACCACCACGGTCACGGTGCAACGCGACGTCAAGACTATCCAGACGGCTGTGCAGAGCTTCGTCACCGCCTACAACAATCTGCAAAAGACCGCCGCGAGTCTGTCGAATTACGATCCCACCAGCCAAAGCGCTTCCCCGTTGACCGGCGATGCGACGCTGCGGCTGATTCAGGGCCAGATGCGCGGCATCCTGAACACGCCACAGATGGGTGGCTCCGGCGCGGTCACAGGACTGGCAAACATCGGCGTGACGTTTCAGGTCGATGGCACGATGGCCTTCGATGCCACCAAGCTGACCAGCGCATTGACCACGGATCCGAATGGTGTAGCCGGCCTTTTCTCCAACGCTAACGGCAAGGACGGCTATGGCAACCAGATCAATAGCCTGGTGACCTCGCTGACCGGCACCAAGGGCACCCTGACGAACGCGACGGATGGGATCACGCAAACGTTGAAGTCGCTTAGCGATCAATACAGCGAAACGCAGACCCGCATCAACGCCACCGTCGCGCAATACAAGGCGCAGTTCACGAATCTGGACTTGATCATGTCCCAGATGAACAACACCAGCAAATACCTGACCCAACAGTTCAATGCGCTGAACAACTCCAACAGCAGCAAGTAATACAACCCTTACCGAACGTGGGAATCGATCGCCATGTATGCTCGTCACGCCATTAATGCCTATGCCCAAGTCGGTGTCCAGACTGGCGTCATGGACGCCAGCCCCCAGAAGCTGATCGCGATGCTCTACGATGGCGCCCGCACCGCCATTGCCCAGGCGAAGTTCCATATGGCTGCCAGCGATGTGTCGGCCAAGGGCAACGCCATCACCAGGGCCATCAACATCATTGACAACGGCCTGAACGCCGCGCTCGATCACGAGCAAGGCGGTGAGATTTCGGCAGGCCTTGAACAGCTCTATGACTACATGACGCGGCGCCTGTTGCTGGCCAACCTGCGCAACGATCCCGCCCTGCTGACTGAAGTGGACGGCTTGCTCGGGAACCTGGCTTCCGCCTGGTCCGAGATGAGCAACGCCCCCGATGGCGCTACCCCACACCTGTCGCTTGTTACGGAGCGCTGAGATGACCGCATTGAGCCCGATCCTGCATTGCTACCGGGAACTGGAATTGCTTGCCGAGCAGATGCTTGAGCTGGCACGTGCCGGGAACTGGACTGCAATGGCCGAACTGCAGCAGGTCTACACCGTCCAGGTGGATCAACTCCGCCGCATGGACCACAGCGTGCCCATTTCGGATCGCGAACGGATGGACCGGTATCAGCGGCTGGAGCGCATCCTTGGCTACGACGCTGCCATCCGCAACCTGTTGACGCCGGAGATGAACAGGCTGGGCGCGCTGCTGGGCAATGCGCGCCGCCAGCAGGATCTGCATCACGCCTACGGCAGCGTTGCCGCCTGAGGCAACGCTGCGCGACCCGCACGCCAGAAACGCTCAGAACGCTAAAGGCTGATTGCCATGACCGGCATCCCCATCTCGCCGGACCCGGCAGCCCTCCTGCGCGGCGCAGACCCGCAAGGGCTGCGCAATGCGCTCTCGGTCTCCAAGCTGGAGGCCCTGCTGCCCACCGGCAAGATTGCCCCTGGCGAAAGCCAGACCGCCGGCGGCGGCACGATTCAAGGCCGCGGCGTCGATGCGCTGCAGTCGGATACGGCCGCAGCCGGGCGAAGCGCTCAGACCGGCTCGACGCGCGAAACGCTCAGTTTTGCCGCACGCACCATTCTCGACCTGCTTGACCGTACCGACGCGCAGCCCGCACGGGCCGCGGCCCCAATGCTGCCGTCGCCCGCCGGCGCACCGAATCCGGCCACAGTGCGCGCCGCCCTGGCCGGACTGGTCCAGCACAGCGGCCTCTTCTACGAAAGCCACCTGGCCGAGTGGGTCAGCGGAAACCGTCCTCTGGCCGACGTGCTGAAGGCACCCCAGGCTGCTTTCAATCAACCGAGGCCGGGCGAGCCGCCCCTGGCCGGCAATCCCGCCCCGCAGCAGCCCGTCCAGGCACAGCCGGTGTTGCTGCTGCCGGCGCCGGCGGCTTACACCGCGAGCACGGCGCAACTGGCCGGGGCCACGTTGCCCAACCCTGCGGGAGCAGTTCCAGCAGAGGCCGCGGTTACGGAAGACACCGGGGGCAACCCGGTTCCAGTCAGGCATGGCGCGGCGCACAGCAACGGCACACCGGACAACTCGCCGCCAGCCAGCCTTGCCATTCCGCCGCACGCGCGCGAAGCTGCCCGGATTGCCACGCTGGCAAACCACGCCGCCCAGGCCTACCAGGCGGCGGCCCAGGATGCGAGTGACAGCGGCCGCAGCCATCGTGCCGAGACGCATAGTGTTATGCGCGCCTTCGATAGCAGCGAGGCCGCCAACCACGCGAGCAACAACCCGCAGTCCAGTCCCGTGGTGCACCCCGGCACCGAGGGCACCGTACGCCAGCAGCTGGAGCTGCTGGCCAGCCAGCAGTTCCGCTGGGTTGGCGAAGCCTGGCCGGGCACGCCCATGGACTGGGAAATCCGCCGTGGCGATAAAGACGAAAGCAGTGGCGCGCAGGCTGGCCAGGCCGCCTGGTCGACATGCCTGCTGCTCACCCTGCCATCCCTGGGCACGGTGGAAGCGCGCCTGTGGCTAAACGGCACCGGCCTGGAAGCGCGCGTGGTCACACCGGACTCCGGCGTCGCCAGCCGCCTTAACGACGCGCGCAGCGAACTATCCAGCAATATGTCGGCCAATGGACTCGTATTGATGCGGCTGAACGTGGAGACCGGCGTGCCGGCGAAGCCGGGAAGCGGAGCATGAGCAACGATATGCCGGCCGAACCGGGAAGCACCAACACCTACAGCAGCAATAGCGATGGCAACCCGCAACGCGGCGCCGCGATTGCCCTATCCTACGCGGCCGACGATTCGGCGCCGCGCGTGGTGGCCAAGGGCTACGGCGTGGTGGCGGAGTCCATCATTGCGCGCGCACGCGAATCTGGCGTCTACGTGCACGACTCGCCGGCACTCGTCAGCTTGCTGATGCAAGTCGATCTCGATTCCCATATTCCGCCACAGCTTTATGTCGCCGTAGCGGAACTGCTGGCCTGGCTGTACAGGCTGGAACGAGGAGAGGCCGCCTGAGCGGTGGCCGTTGGCAAGCTCTGGTGCTCCTCCTTAGCATCGCCATTTGCTTCTCATCACCAAAGCAAAAAGGCGGACCGCGCCGGATCTGTATCCGGCTGGTCCGCCTTTCAATTTGCCTGGCGCCGCCACGCCGCCCGTGGGCAGCATGGCAACAGGCGCGCAATAGCGCGCGCCCGACGCTTGCTCAGACAGTCATATTCATCATTTCCTGATAAGCCGCCGTCAACCGGTTCCTTACCTGCACCCCAGTCTGGAACGACACATTGGCCTTCTGCATATCGATCATCACGTCGTTGAGCGAAACGCCGGGCTTGCCCAGTTCAAACGCCTCGGCCTGGCCGTAGGCATGCTCCTGCACGCTGCTGATGCGTGCCAGCGAGCGCTGCAGTTCACCGGCGAAGCTGCCCGGCGAGGCGGCGAACGCAGCGTGGCTTTCCTGCCCGGTGGCGCTCTGGGCCAGCCCGCGCAATTGCTGCAACATGCCGTCGATAGAAGAGATGGTAGTCATGGCGATCCGCTTGGAACCCGCCCCGCCCTGGCCAGCCGAAGCCCGCCCCGGGGGAAACCGGTTCGAAAATGAGTCATTAAGGGTTGCGCCGGGCACCCGCCCGGGCCGCTGCCGGCAAACCTGGCGCCATGCGCCGCCTATGCCACAAATACCGCATCCGCACGCGCCGCCTGTGCCAGCCCCCGAAGCGTACTCGCGGCGCCGTCTGGGCCATTGCGGGAATTCGGGTGGAAAACGAGGCCTATTCGCCGGATTGTCGGCAGCCGCCTTGGATGATGATCGATACCGTGCCGAATCTGGGATGCCGCTGTCTTTACGCGCCCTGTCCGGACCCGAATCTCATCAACTATCGCGGGGAGTACGCGTGTTTTGTCAGCAGCGTGATCTTAGCCATG
This sequence comes from Cupriavidus sp. 05T313, assembly GCF_056396665.1. Lineage (NCBI taxonomy): Bacteria > Pseudomonadati > Pseudomonadota > Betaproteobacteria > Burkholderiales > Burkholderiaceae > Cupriavidus > Cupriavidus sp. 05T313. The sequence goes on from NZ_JBFTLX010000150.1 coordinate 10,682, forward strand.
CCGAAGCCAGGGTTAGCCAGGCATGCCGGGGTGGACAGGGCAGCCAGAGCGGCGCCCGCCATCCGGCCCAGCCGGTCCTGGCCCATGCCGGCCCGGCCATGACGGGGACGCGCGCATGAACGCCGTGACAGCCCTGTCGAACAAATCCGAGCTGTTCGCGCGTCTAAAGACCAATCCGCGCCTGCCCCTGATGCTGGGTGGCGCGGCTCTTGCCGCGGCCATCGCGGTCGGGGTGCTGTGGTCGCGYRCGCCGGACTACAAGGTGCTSTACAGCAACCTGTCCGAGCGSGACGGCGGYGCCGTSRTSGCCTCCCTSCAGCARATGAACGTGCCGTACAAGTTCGCCGAAGGCGGCGGTGCGGTGATGGTGCCCTCCGAGAAAGTCCACGAGACCCGGCTGCGCCTGGCTTCGCAAGGCCTGCCCAAGAGCGGCACCACCGGCATGGAGCTGATGGATACGCAGAAGTTCGGCATCAGCCAGTTTGCCGAGCAAGTCAACTATCAGCGCGGCCTGGAGGGCGAGCTGGCCCGCTCGATCGAGTCGATCGCCGCGGTGCAGTCGGCGCGCGTGCACCTGRCCATTCCCAAGCCCACGCTGTTCGTGCGCGATCGCCAGAAGCCGACCGCTTCGGTGGTGCTGCAGCTCTATCCGGGCCGTGCCATCGACGACGGCCAGGTGGCCGCGATCGGCCACCTGGTCTCGTCCAGCGTGCCGGAACTCACGCCGAAGTCGATCTCCATCGTCGACCAGCACGGCAACCTGCTGTCGGGCAGCGGCACCAACGAGCGCATGCTCGATGCCGGCCAGATCAAGTACGTGCAGGCGCTGGAGCGCAACTACGCGCAGCGTGTGGAAGCCATCCTGGCGCCGATCCTCGGCCAGGACAATGTGAAGGCGCAAGTCACCGCCGACGTGGATTTCTCCATCGTCGAGCACACCGACGAGTCCTTCAAGCCTAACCAGGACCCCACCCGCGCCGCCATCCGCAGCCAGCAGTCCAGCGAATCGAGCCAGCAAGGCGCGGCGCCGGTCGGCGGCGTGCCGGGCGCGCTGTCCAACCAGCCGCCCGCGCCGGCCACGGCACCGATCGCCACGGCCCAGCCGCCGCGGCCGGGGCAGCCGAACCAGCCAGGACAGCAGCCGGGACAGCAAGGCCAGCAGGCTCAGCCCGGCCAGGCCCAGGCCGGCGCCACCGCCACGGCCCAGACCGGCCCAAGCAGCAGCCGCCACGACGCCACCACCAACTACGAACTCGACCGCACCGTGCGCCATGTGCAGCAAGCACCGGGCGGCGTGAAGCGCCTGTCGGTGGCGGTGGTGGTGAACTACCGCCAGAAGGCCGGCGCCAACGGCAAGATCGTGTCCGAAGCCCTGCCCGCCGCGCAGCTTGCCCAGATCGAGAACCTGACCAAGGAAGCGATGGGCTTCTCGGCCGACCGGGGCGACTCGCTCAACGTGGTCAACAGCCCGTTCACCGCGGATACCGACATCAAGCCGGAACTGCCGCTGTGGAAGCAGCCCGAGATGATCGCGCTGGCCAAGACCGGTGCGGGTTACCTGCTGCTGGCCCTGCTGGCGCTGTTCGTGTGGTTCAAGGTGGCACGCCCGGTGCTGCGCAAGTACACCGCGCCGCCGCTGCCGCCGCCACAGGAAAAAACCGACAGCAACGAAGCCATCTTGCTGCCGCCTGAAGAGCCGGCCAATCCGGAAGTCCTGCGGCTCGCCGCTAAATATGAAAGCGATCTCGCCCTGGTGCGTGACGCCGCGCAACGCGACCCGCGCCTGGTTGCCAGTGTGATCAAGAACTGGATGTCAAGCGATGACCGATGAAGGATTGCAGAAGAGCGCCATCCTGATGATGTCGCTCGGTGAAGATGCCGCAGCGGAAGTATTCAAGCACCTCGGCCCGCGCGAGGTGCAGAGCCTGGGCGCGGCGATGGCCACGCTCAACTCGGTGACGCGCGAGCAGATGTCCTCGGTGCTGGCCGAGTTCCGCGCGGAAACCGAACAGTACCTCGCGCTCAACGTCGATTCGAGCGCCTTTATCCGCAGCGTGCTGAACAAGGCGCTGGGCGAGGAACGCGCGCTGTCGGTGATCGAGGACATCCTCGAATCGCGCGACCCGGGCGCCGGCATCGATTCGCTGAACTGGATGGATTCCACCTCGGTGGCCGAACTGATCCGCGACGAACACCCGCAGATCATCGCCACCATCCTGATCCACCTGGACCGGCAGAAGTCGTCCGAGATCGTCGGCATGTTCACCGAGCRCCTGCGCCAGGACGTGATCCTGCGGATCGCCACCTTCGGCGGTGTGCAGCCGGGGGCGCTGCAGGAGCTGACCGACGTGCTGACCAAGCTGCTGGCGGGCCAGAGCCTCAAGCGCAGCCGCATGGGCGGCGTACGCACGGCAGCCGAGATCATCAACCTGATGAGCACGGCCCACGAAGAAGCGGTGATGGAAGGCGTGCGCCTGCACGACGCCGACCTCGCGCAGAAGATCATCGACGAAATGTTCCTGTTCGAGAACCTGCTCGAAGTGGACGACCGCGGCATCCAGCGGGTGCTCAAGGAAGTGGCCACGGAATCGCTCATCGTCGCGCTCAAGGGCGCGCCGGTGGAACTGCGCGACAAGTTCATCCGCAATATGTCGACCCGCGCCGGCGAAATGCTGCGCGAAGACCTCGAAGCGCTGGGCCCGGTACGGGTCTCGCAGGTCGAGGCCGAACAGAAGAACATCCTCCAGGTGGTAAGACGCCTGGCCGAAGCCGGCGAAGTTGTAATCGGTGGTGGCGACGATGCCTACGTCTGAACGTGCCCTGCGCCAGTTCCGCGACCTTGCCGCGGACAGCGACTACGTCGAAACACGCGGCGACCAGCGCGGCAACGCCGGCGGGCGCCGCGGCGCGGGCAACCGCGCCACGCCACGGGAGACCGGCTTCGAGTGCTTTGCCGCGCCGGCGGACCGCAGCGAGCAAAAGAACGGCTGGCAGCGCTGGCAGATGGTGTCGCTGGATCCACGCAAGGCCGAGCCGGAGCCGACCGAGTTCCTGCCCTTCGAGCCGGCGCCGCCGCCGATCGACTTTGCCGCGCTCGACGCCATGCGCGAAGGCGCGCGCAAGGAAGGCTACGCCCAGGGCTATACCCAGGGCCAGACCCAGGGCTACGGCGACGGCCACCGCGAAGGTTATGCGCGCGGCCTCGAAGGCGCCCGCAGCGAAGCCTCCCACCTGCAACAACTCGCCGCGACCTTCAGCCACGCGCTTGGACGCGTGGACGAAGAAGTGGCCCAGACCCTGATCGCCCTGGCGCTGGATGTGGCGCGCCATCTCGTGCAGCAGGCCGTGCTGGCGGATCCCGCCATCTTGTTGCCCGCGGTGCGCGAACTGCTGGCGGCCGAGCCGGCGCTGTCGGGCTCGCCCTGCCTGCTGCTCAATCCGGACGACGTCGCGCTGGTGGAAACCCACCTGGCCGGCGAGCTGCAAGCCGCCGGCTGGAGCGTGCGCGCCGACCCGGCGGTGGCGCGCGGCGGCTGCGTGGCGAGCGCCGCCAGCGGCGAGCTCGATGCCACGCTGTCCACGCGCTGGAGCCGCGTGGTCAAGGCGCTTGGGCGCGACGACCCGTGGGAGCCGCCCCATGCCTGATAGCGCGGCCCGTAAGGACTTCACTACGGACTTCACTGCGGACTTCACCGCGGACTTCACCGCTGCCGGCGTGCCGGGCCTGCATGGCCAGCGCTGGCGCGACGCGCTCACCGCGGCCTCGGCCGGCATTGCCGAGATCGACAGCAAGCGCAGTTGCGGCCGCCTCACCCGCGCCGCCGGCCTGGTGCTGGAAGCCGTGGGCCTGCGCCTGCCGGTGGGCAGCGACTGCCTGATCGAACTGCCCGGCGGCCAGATGTCCGGCAAGCCCTCCGGCCCGCGCCTGGCCGAGGCGGAAGTGGTCGGCTTCGGCGCCGACCGGCTTTACCTGATGCCGCAGTCCGACGTGGTGGGCCTGGTGCCCGGCGCGCGCGTCTATCCGCTCGAACCCACGCCATTGCCCAGCGGCGACACCACCCCGCGCGAACCGGGCTCGAAACGCCTGCCCGTGGGTGAAGGCCTGCTCGGGCGCGTGCTCGATGCGGCCGGGCGTCCGCTGGACGGGCTAGGCCCCATCACCGCGGCCACCGAGGTCACGCTTGGCGGCACGCAGATCAACCCGCTGTCGCGCGCGCCCATCGAAACCGTGCTGGACGTGGGCGTACGCGCCATCAACGGCATGCTTACCGTGGGCCGCGGGCAGCGCATGGGCTTGTTCGCCGGCTCCGGTGTGGGCAAGAGCGTGTTGCTGGGCATGATGGCGCGCTACACCAGCGCCGAAGTGATCGTGGTCGGCCTGATCGGCGAGCGCGGCCGCGAAGTGAAAGACTTCATCGAGAACATCCTGGGACCGGAGGGGCGCGCGCGCTCCGTGGTGGTGGCCGCGCCGGCCGACACCTCGCCGCTGCTGCGCATGCAGGGCGCCTCCTATGCCACGCGCCTGGCCGAGTATTTCCGCGACCAGGGCCGCCATGTGCTGCTGATCATGGACTCGCTCACGCGCTATGCCATGGCCCAGCGCGAGATCGCGCTGGCCATCGGAGAGCCGCCCGCCACCAAGGGCTATCCGCCCTCGGTGTTCGCCAAGCTGCCCACCCTGGTGGAGCGCACCGGCAACGGCCCCGAAGGCGGCGGCTCGATCACCGCCTTCTACACGGTGCTGACCGAGGGCGATGACCAGCAGGACCCGATCGCGGATTCCGCGCGCGCCATTCTCGACGGCCATATCGTGCTGTCGCGCAGCCTGGCGGAATCCGGCCACTACCCTGCCATCGACGTGGAGGCCTCGATCAGCCGTGCCATGACGGCGCTGATCGAGCCGCCGCAGTTTGCCTCGGTGCGGCGCTTCAAGCAACTGATGTCGCGCTACCAGCGCAACCGCGACCTGATCAGCGTGGGCGCCTATGTGCCGGGCAACGATCCGGAACTGGATCTCGCCATCCACCTGCATCCGCAGATGGAAGCATTCCTTCAGCAGGACATCCACGAGCGCGCCGGCTACGGCGACTCGATCGGCCAGTTGCATAGTCTCTTCCAACGGAGTGAACATGGCTAAGCCATCTGCATTGAATACCTTGGCCGACCTGGCCCAGAACGATACGGATGCCGCCGCGCGCGAGCTGGGCCGGCTGCAAGGCCTGCGCAACCAGGCGGAGCAGCAACTGGCCGCGCTCACCCAGTACCGGCAGGAATACCGCGAGCGCATGCAGGCCATCGCGCAAGACGGCATGACCTCCACGCGCTGGCAGGACTTTGCGCAGTTCCTGGCCTCGCTCGATACCGCCATTCGCCAGCAGACGGAATCGCTGGCCAGGGCCGAGGCGCAGTTGCTCGCCGGGCGCGCCAACTGGCAGCAGCACAAACGCCGCCAGAACTCATTCGACACCCTGATTACCCGCGCGGAGACGCGCGAACACCTAGCCGGCACGCGTCGCGAACAACGCGACACCGACGAATACGCCGCCCGCGCGGCCCGCCTGCAAGTCGCGGGCCGCCACCGCTAAGCCGCCCAGCAAGACCGAATCCCAACATGATCGATATCAGCCAGATTGTCAGCAATGCCGCCAGCACGGCGGCCTCCTCGCGCAACGCCAACAACGCCGGCGGCGCCGATGCGAAGCCGCAGGGGTTCGGCGATGCGCTGGCGCGCGCCCGCAGCGAGGACCGCACCAGCAGCAACCAGAGCGCCGGCAGCAATCAATGCGCCGACAGTGCCCCTGCCCGCGCCGACGCAAACGGCAAGGATGGCGCCGCCGCCGACAACGGTCCTGCCCAAGCCACGCAAGCCACGCAAGGCAATGCGGTAGCTGCCAAGCCGCCGCGCCGCCAGGACAAGGAAGACGAGCAGGGCCAGGAAGTGGCGGCGGACCCCGCCGCCCCCGCCGCCCCCCCCGCGCCTGCCCCCCGGCAGGCGCCCCAACCCGCCCCCCCAGCCACCCCCGCAGCCCACCGCGCGCCAACCACCGGCAAGCTCGGCGGCAGCCGATACGCTGGCCACCATCGCCTCCCAGCGCGCCGCGCTGCAGCCCGCGCCGCAAACCCCGGCCAGCACCCAGGCCGCGGCCACGGACAAGCCGGCTGCCACGCCGGCCGGCGACGCTGCCAAGGCCAGCCCGGACCTGGCCGCCAGCCTCGCGGCTGCAATGGCGGGCCAGCAAGCCGGCAAGGGACAGTCCGGCGCCGGGCAGCAGGACACCGCCGGCCAGCCGTACAAGGCCCAGCTCCAGCTTGGTGAAGCCAGCAAGGACAGCAAGCCTCAGGTTGCCGCCACCGCCGCGCCAGCCAACCCGATGCAACTGGCCGCAGCCACGCGCGCCGCCGAGCCGGCCAGCACGGAAGCCGCGCCCGCCGGCGTGACCGCCACGCCGATGATGGCCGCCAGCACCATGGCCGCGAGCCAGGCGCCCACCACCGGCGGCCTGCCGCCAGCCACCTCGCTGCCGATCGCCCCGCCGGTAGGCGACGGCCAGTGGCCGCAAGCGCTCGGCCAGCAGATGGTGCGCCTGTCGACCCAGGGCAACCACACCGCCGAGTTGCAGCTCAACCCGCCCGATCTCGGCCCGCTCAAGGTCGTGCTCAACGTCGTCAACGACCAGGCCCAGGCCCAGTTCGTCTCGCCCCACGCGGCCGTGCGTGCCGCCGTCGAAGCAGCGCTGCCGCAGTTGCGCACCGCGCTGGCGGACAACGGCATCCAGCTTGGCCAGACCTCGGTCGGCGCCGACAGCTTTGCCGGCCAGGCCGGCAACGGTCAGCAGCAACAGCAACGCCAGCCCGGCAGCCCGCAAAGCGGCTTCGGCACGCTGGCAGGCGCCACCACGGCGCCTGTCAATGCCGGCCCCGCCGCGCCGGTGGCACGCACCCTCGCGCGCGGCGAGGTCGACACCTTCGCCTGACCGGACGCGAGCGACGGGGGCTGCGGCGCCTATGCCGCAACCCCCGCAGCAGCCACGCGCGTTCGCGCTTACCATGTCGTTTTAGCGCAGGGCTGCAGCGCCCGCCCGCCAGAACGCCATGACCTTTGACCTGTTCGATTCCCTGCCGCAAGACGCACCCCATGCCGAGCCGATCGTGCCCGGCGCGGTGGTATTGCGCGGCTTCGCGCGCGAGCATGACCAGAACCTGCTGGACGCCGTGCGCGGCATTGCCGCGCAAGCGCCATGGCGCCACCTCATCACGCCGGGCGGCCTGCGCATGTCGGTGGCCATGACCAACTGCGGCCCGTTTGGCTGGGTCTCGGAYCTCACAGGCTACCGCTACGAAGCGGCCGATCCACTTAGCGGCCAGCCATGGCCGGCCATGCCGGCGGCGTTCCTGTCCCTGGCGCGCGAAGCCGCCGCCACTGCCGGCTTTGCGGATTTCGTGCCGGACGCCTGCCTGCTCAACCGTTACGCGCCCGGCACCCGCCTCTCCCTGCACCAGGACCGCGACGAGCTCGACCTGCGCGCGCCGATCGTCTCGGTTTCGCTCGGCCTGCCCGCCATATTCCTGTTCGGCGGCCTGCGGCGCGCCGAGCGCCCGCTACGCGTGCGGCTGGCGCATGGCGACGTGGTGGTTTGGGGCGGCCCAGCGCGCCTGGCGTTCCATGGCATCGCGCCGCTGGCGGACGGCGACCACGCGCTGCTGGGGCGCGAGCGGATCAACCTGACCTTCCGCAAGACACGCTAGCGGGCGACGCGGCGCCAGTCCCCGTCAGCCCACTTCATCGAGCAGCGCCAGGCGGCTTTCGTCGGGGAAGGCCCGTACGCGGTACCTGACGGGATAAAGCGCTTCTTCCTCGACCAGATCGCCAAGCAGCGCCAGCGCCTGCTGCCATGCCACCACCCGCGTCTTCCCCGGGGCATCGTCGGCATCGGGCCACACCAGGGCGATGCGGTCCGTGCGCGGCAGCGAGGTGTCCACGCCGCAGGTCCAGGTGGCGACCGAAAACGAGGCCACGGGATCGTCCTGCTGGCCGTAGAGCAGGTAACTCGCCAGGAACACACCGGCGCCGGCGTGCTCGTTCAGGCGATCGATGGCAGCCTTCTGCGTGTCGTATTCTTCCTTTTGGTACAGCCGCTTGAGGTGGGCAAGATGCCGTGCCGCCTGCGCGCCGGCCGGCACGAAATGCGACACGTCCGGGCCAGACGGCACGGCGTGCGCCGCGTGCCAGGCGTCTCCGGGCCCGTAGCGGAACATGGCAGGCGAGATCGTGCGGCCCTGCCGCGAAGCCTGCAGGCTCAGCTCCACCATGTGCAACTGCCCCGCTTCGTCCTGGTCGCCGGTCACCAGCAGTACCTCGCGGGTGGGCAACATGAACACCGGGCGGCCGCGCACCGGCACCCGCTGCAGCACATCCGGCAGCAGCGCGCGGCTGGCCTCGTAGCCATCGCTCCAGGCGCCCTGGTACACGCCCTGGGCCACCTGCACGAAGGCCTCGGCGGTGTGGTCGCGCAGGTTGTCGGCCGCGATCCGCAGCGCCTGGTCCAGGCTCAGTTGCCAGGAGGCGGAGGGGCCGTTCAACAGGGTCGAGGTGGTTTCCGGGTAGTCCACCGCCAAGAGGATCACGCAATCGTCGCCGAAGGGCAGGCAGGCGGACTGGAAGCTCGAGGCATCGCCCTCGGTGCGCATGTGATGCAGCCGGATTTCATCGATCAGCGAGCGGCTGCGGATCAGCGGGCGGAGCATGGGGCCGGCCTCCGACAGCAAGGCTGGCGTAGCCTGGCCGCTGGAGCACAAGGTCGCCACGAAGCTGTGCAGCGCCTTGTCGCGCTGTGCGCCGCGCGTCTCGCAATACGCCCGGTAGGCATTGTGGAGGTTGAAAAAGGCATTGCGCCCGTGCTCCAGCCGGAACTCGTCCGCGTTGAATTCCAGGCGGCCCTCGAAACCCTGGCGCCTGGCCGCGGCAATGAAATACGCCGCGAAACGGTCCGGCGGCGGCTTGCGCAGGAAGAGCGAATCGAAGAAACCCATGACGATGGCGTGGCGCGGATAGCATTGCACACACCTTACCCCATGTCGCGCGTGTGCCGCGCGGCCGGCACGCCCGGCTATGCGGCCTGCCGCGCTAACCCGGCCTCAGTCGACCCAGTTGACCTTGGCAAATTTCCGCGAGAACGCTTCCGGCATCGGCACCACCTTCTTGATCTGGTAGTTGAAAAAGACAAAACCGGACTTGGCCATCGCCACCAGCGCCTGGTCATGCGGGCGCGTGATGCGGAAAGCGATGTCGCCACCGTATCGATTGAAATCCATCACCCCGACTTCGAACAGCAACTGGTCGCGGGCGTGCGCCTCGTTGCGGTAGGTAGTGGCG
>NZ_JBFTLX010000151.1:0-21794 GCF_056396665.1 Cupriavidus sp. 05T313
AAGAAAAAGGGCTGGGCCATCGTTTCCAATGACCCAGCCCTTGATCCATGACCCACGGGTTAAGAAGCGCTAACCCGCAAAGCCTTACAGTATAAGTGGCGGAGAGACGGGGATTCGAACCCCGGATAGGCTATTAACCTATACACGCTTTCCAGGCGTGCGACTTAAACCGCTCATCCATCTCTCCAGCAAGTCCACGAGTATATCAGAGGGTTATCCGGAAAATCTAGTGTTTCCTGCTCCGCCGGCCTAACCACGCCGCAGGTACGTCACCAGCCGGTCGATCACCGGGGCGTTGCGTGGTGTCAGGAGGCTGACCAGGATCGCCACGGCAAACCCGGCTGGCACGCCGAATGCGCCGGAGGYGATCGGGTCCACGCCGAACCAGCGGTTGCCGAAGATGCCCGTCATCCGGGTAAAGAACGGATAGTTGACGAAAATATAGTAGATCGACACGCTCAGCCCCGCCACCATCCCGGCGACCGCCCCCGCGGCTGTGGTGCGGCGCCAGAAGATCGCCAGCACCAGCACCGGGAAGAAACTGGAGGCCGCCAGCGAGAATGCCGCGCCGACCAGGAAAAGGATATTGCCGGGCCGCAGCGACGTGACGTAGGAGGCAAACAGCGCCACCCCGAGCAGCACGATCTTGGCGGTGGTGACGCGGCGCTGGTGGCTCGCGGTGCGGTCGATCATGTGATAGAAAACGTCGTGCGAGAGCGCATTGGCGATGGTGAGCAGCAGGCCGTCCGCGGTGGACAACGCCGCCGCCAGCGCACCGGCGGCAACCAGCCCCGAGACCACATAGGGCAAGCCGGCGATCTCCGGCGCGGCCAGCACGATCATGTCCGGCTGGATCAGGATCTCCGCCCACTGCACGATGCCGTCGCCATTGACATCGCGAATACCGAAGACGGGCGGGTCGACCTTGCGCCACTGCACCACCCACTGCGGCAACTCCGCGTACGGCGTGCCAACCAGGTGCTGGAAGAATTCGTACTTGACCAGCGCCGCGAGCGCCGGCGCGGAGACGTACAGCAGCGCGATGAAAAACACTGCCCAGGCCACCGAGTTGCGAGACTCCTTCACTGAAGGCGTGGTGTAGAGCCGGGTCAGGATATGCGGCAGGCTGGCCGTGCCAAGCATCAGGCAGAACACCAGCAACACGAAATTCAGCCGCTTGGTCTTGCGCTCTTCCTCCGAGGGCGACGGGTACGGTTCGGTCGACGGAATGGAGGGTTGGCTGCGCGCCAGGGCCTCCTCGCGCTGCTGGTTCCATTGCTGATGGGCTGTGGCGACATCGCGCGGAAATTCGATCCGTTCGCGCTCGACCGTCTTGATCTCGCRCAGCGGCGCGTTGCGCAAGCGCAGTTCCTGCAGGCGCGCGGACAACGCGTTGCGTTCGTCGTCGAACGATTGCGGCAACCTGGCGATGCGCTCCTGCATCTGGATGGCCTGCTGGCGATAGTGTTCGCGCACGGCCTGCTCGGCCGGGTCGCGCTCTATGCTGCGCTCGCGTGTGTCGATCTGCTGCAGCAGCGTGCCGTAGCTCAATTGCGGCAGCACTTCGTGATGATGCTTCCAGGCAATCATCGAGACCGTCACCAGGAAGGCCACGATCAGCATGATGTATTGCGCGACCTGGGTCCACGTCACCGCGCGCATGCCGCCGAGGAATGAGCAGACCAGTATCCCCGCCAGGCCGAAGAACACMCCSACGGCRAACTCCACGCCGATAAAGCGSGTGACGATCAGCCCTACCCCCTGGATCTGCGCTACCAGGTAGACGAAGGAACACAGCGACGCCGCCATCACGGCGATCGCGCGCACCGGCATGTTGCCGCCGGGCTTGCCGTTGCCATAGCGCGCGGCCAGGAAGTCGGGGATGGTGTAGCCGCCATACTTGCGCAGATAGGGCGCAAGCAGGAAGGCAACCAGGCAATAGCCGCCGGTCCAGCCCATCACATAGGCCAGGCCTTCGTAGCCCGACGCGAACAGGATGCCGGCCAGGCCGATGAAGGACGCCGCGCTCATCCAGTCGGCGGCGATCGCCATGCCGTTGAACAGCGCGGGGACGCGCCGTCCGGCTACATAGTATTCATTGAGGTCAGAGGTACGGCAGATCAGCCCGATGCACGCATAGATGGCGATGGTGACGAACAGGAAGACGTAACCGAGCCAGAGTGCATCGCCGCTGGAGCGCTCCAGCAGGCCCATCATGCCGATAAAGACAAACAGGCCGATCGTGAACAAGCCGTAGTACAGCAGCAGCCGTCGGCGAAAGCGCGACTGTTCGTCGGGCATGAGAGCAGTGGTTAAACAGGCGGGGTGGATGCGGAGGAAACCTGCCGGCACGCGCATGGCGCGCCGGCAGGTTGGCCGGGAACCCCGTTATTGTGCCTGCTTGAGCTGGTCCAGGATGGCGGGGTTTTCCAGGGTGGACGTGTCCTGGGTGATTTCTTCGTTCTTCGCGAGCGAGCGCAACAGGCGCCGCATGATCTTGCCGGAGCGCGTCTTGGGCAGGTTATCGCCGAAGCGGATGTCCTTGGGCTTGGCGATCGGGCCGATCTCCTTGCCCACCCAGTTGCGCAACTCGGCGGCGATCTGCTTGGCCTCTTCCTCGTTCGGACGGGAACGCTTGAGCACCACGAAGGCGCAGATGGCCTCGCCGGTCATGTCGTCCGGACGGCCAACCACCGCGGCTTCGGCCACGATCGGGTTGGACACCAGCGCGGACTCGATCTCCATCGTGCCCATGCGGTGACCCGAGACATTGAGCACGTCGTCGATGCGGCCCATGATGGTGAAGTAGCCGGTATCCTTGTCGCGGATCGAACCGTCGCCGGCGAGATAAAGCTTGCCACCGAGTTCTTCCGGGAAGTAGCTCTTCTTGAAGCGTTCCGGGTCGCCCCAGATGGTACGGATCATCGAAGGCCACGGGCGCTTGACCACCAGGATGCCGCCACTGCCATTGGGTACGTCCTGCCCGGTTTCATCGACGATTGCCGCGATGATGCCTGGCAGCGGCAAGGTGCAGGAACCCGGCACCAGCGGCGTGGCGCCCGGCAGCGGCGTGATCATGTGGCCACCGGTCTCGGTCTGCCAGAAGGTATCGACGATCGGGCAGCGCTCGCCGCCGATATTGCGGTAGTACCACATCCAGGCTTCGGGGTTGATSGGTTCGCCCACCGWGCCCAGCAGGCGCAGGCTGGACAGATCGTATTGCCTGGGATGGATCTTCTCGTCGGCCTCGGCGGCCTTGATCAGCGAGCGGATCGCGGTCGGCGCGGTGTAGAAGATGCTGACCTTGTGGCGCGCGATCATCTCCCAGAAGCGGCCGGCGTTGGGATAGGTGGGCACGCCTTCGAACACCACCTGGGTAGCGCCGGCGGCCAACGGACCGTAGGCGATATAGGTGTGCCCGGTGACCCAGCCGATATCGGCGGTACACCAGAACMTGTCGTCGGGCTTGATGTCGAAGCTCCACTTCATCGTCATCAGCGCCCACAGCAGGTAGCCGCCGGTGCTGTGCTGCACGCCCTTGGGCTTGCCGGTGGAGCCAGACGTATAGAGCACGAACAGCGGATGCTCGGCGCTGACGGGTTCCGCTTCGCAGGTCTCCGGCTGGCCGGCTGCGACTTCGTCCATCCAGCGGTCGCGGCCTTCGTTCCAGTTGACCTTGCCACCTGTGCGGCGGTACACGATCACATTCTTCACGGCTTCGCAGCCGCCCAGCGCCAGTGCTTCGTCAGCGATGGCCTTGAGCGGCAGCGCCTTGCCGCCGCGCATCTGCTCGTCGGCGGTAATCAGTGCCACCGCGCCCACGTCGACCAGCCGCTCCTGCAGCGACTTGGCGGAGAAGCCGCCGAACACCACGGAATGGGTCGCCCCAAGGCGGGCGCAGGCCTGCATCGCCACCACGCCCTCGATGGACATAGGTATGTAGATGACGACGCGGTCGCCTTTCCTGACGCCGAGCGCTTTCAGACCGTTGGCGAACTGGCAGACCTTGGCATGCAGCTCGCGGTACGTCACCTTGCTGACGGTGCCGTCGTCGGCCTCGAAGACGATGGCCGCCTTCTCCGCATTGCCGTTATCCAGATTGCGGTCCAGGCAGTTATAGGAGGCATTGAGCTCGCCGTCCTCGAACCACTTGTAGAACGGTGCATTGCTCTCGTCGAGCACCTTGGTGAAGGGTTTGGTCCAATGCAGTTGCTCGCGGGCGTGGCGCGCCCAGAACCCCTCGTAGTCGCGGTCGGCTTCATCGCATAGCGCCTGGTAAGCCTCCATGCTGGGGATCGCGGCTTGCTTGGCGAAGGATTCGGGGGGATTGAAAATGCGATGCTCCTGCATCACCGACTCGATGGCGGACATTTGTTTGTCTCCTGATATAGCGTGGCAGCCTGGCTGCAAGTTACGCTCGACGGCTTACTTAAACCTGACGCTGCAAAAGCGGCCCGCGCGCCTGTCCGCACCGATGTGCCGCCTGCTGCATCGCAACATGGATCGCCGCCGGGTATTCCGGCGCGGTACGTGACAAGACCTGCGGGCAAGGAAGTGCAGCCCTCTCCATTAGGCTAGCACAGCTATAATGCCGCGAGTCCTATTCCGAACATGGCGCTGCGGCATTGCGGACTCCGCTTGCAGGGATGCGCCTTGCACGCCATGTGCACGGCTACCGGATCGCCCTCTCCCATGCGCGCCATCGCGATCCATCGGGGGGCGCACCCCAAATCACCGTAGAAGCGCAGTTCCACCCCAAACCTCGTGCCCATCCACGCCCTCTTCCTGATTGCCGCCATGGCCCTTGTCGGCAGCAATGTCGGATTGGGCAAGGCCATCGTGGCTTACGTGCCGATCCTGCTGTTCGCGCTGCTGCGCTTCGCCATCGCCATTGTCTGCCTGGCGCCCTGGTACCGTCCGTCGCGCATGCGCGCAGTGTCGCGCGGCGAGTGGCTCAATCTCTTCCTGCAAGCCTTCTTCGGGACGTTTCTGTTCACGCTGCTGATGCTGGGCGGCGTGCGCCTGACCAGCGCCATGGCCGCCGGCGTGATCACCAGTACCATCCCGGCCACGGTGGCCCTGCTCTCCTGGCTGATCCTGCGCGAGCGGCTGTCGCGGCGCACGGTGTTCTCTGTGCTGCTTGCGGTGGCCGGCATCGCGGTATTGAACGTGGCGCGGGGCACGGATCACGGTGGCGGCAGCGGCGGCGAGAACGCCCTGGTCGGCAACCTGATGATCATGGGCGCGGTGATCTGCGAGTCGATCTACGTGATCCTCTCGCGGCGCCTCGCGCAAACCCCATCTTCTCGTTCTGGCTGTGGATGAAAGGCGTGCGCCACGTGCCTGCGCAACTGGCCGGCGTGTTCACCGCGGTGCTGCCGATCGCGGCCGCCACGTACGGCATCGTCTTCCTCGGGGAAAAGCCGGGCTGGCCGCACGGCGTGGCGCTTGGCTGCGTGCTGGCCGGCATCGCGCTGGCAAGCTGGCCCGGGCCGCTGGCCCGCCGGGCCTGGCGTGCGGACCGGGACGAGGCGCGGCACTGAGACCAGCCTCGCAGGGTGCCGCTTTCGCCGCGCGGCGTGCACCCGGCATCACCCGAGACAATGTCGACACGCGCATGCAGCCCCGGCGCGGCCCCCCCTCCTCGGTGTATGATTCCGGGTTGAATTTCCCCTCGATTGTCCTCCCCATAAAATGACTGTCATCAGACAAGAAGACCTCATCCAGAGCGTCGCCGACTCCCTGCAATACATCAGCTACTACCACCCGATGGACTACATCACCAGCCTGGGCCGCGCCTATGAGCTGGAGCAGAGTCCCGCGGCCAAGGATGCGATCGCGCAGATCCTGACCAACAGCCGCATGTGCGCCGAAGGCAAGCGCCCGATCTGCCAGGACACCGGCATCGTGACGATCTTCGTCAAGGTGGGCATGGACGTGCGCTGGGACGGCGCCACCATGGGGCTGTCGGACATGATCAATGAAGGCGTGCGCCGCGGCTACACCAACCCGGACAACGTGCTGCGCGCATCCATCGTGAACCCGCCCGAAGGCGGCCGCAAGAACACCAAGGACAACACCCCCGCCGTGATCCACTATGAAGTGGTGCCGGGCAACACGGTGGACATCCAGGTGGCGGCCAAGGGCGGCGGCTCGGAGAACAAGTCGAAGTTCGTCATGCTCAACCCGTCCGACTCCATCGTCGACTGGGTGCTCAAGACCGTGCCGACCATGGGCGCCGGCTGGTGCCCGCCGGGCATGCTGGGCATCGGCATCGGTGGCACCGCCGAGAAGGCCATGGTCATGGCCAAGGAATCGCTGATGGACCCGATCGACATCCAGGACGTGATCGCCCGCGGCCCGCAGGACTGGATCGAGGAACTGCGCGTCGAACTGTACGAGAAGGTCAATGCGCTGGGCATCGGCGCACAAGGCCTGGGCGGCCTGGCCACCGTGCTGGACGTCAAGATCATGGGCTATCCGACCCACGCGGCTTCCAAGCCGGTGGCGATGATCCCGAACTGCGCGGCTACCCGCCACGTGCACTTCACGCTGGACGGCAGCGGCCCGGCCAAGCTCGAAGCGCCTGACCTGTCGGCCTGGCCGAAGGTCGAGTGGGCACCGAACACCGAGACTTCCAAGCGCGTGGACCTGAACACGCTGACGCCGGAAGAAGTCGCTTCGTGGAAGCCGGGCCAGACCCTGCTGCTCAACGGCAAGATGCTGACTGGCCGCGACGCTGCCCACAAGCGCATCGCCGACATGCTGGCCAAGGGCGAAAAGCTGCCGGTGGACTTCAAGAACCGCGTGATCTACTACGTGGGTCCGGTCGACCCGGTGCGCGACGAAGCCGTTGGCCCGGCAGGCCCCACCACCGCTACCCGCATGGACAAGTTCACCGAGATGATGCTGGCCGAAACCGGCCTGATCTCGATGATCGGCAAGGCCGAGCGCGGCCCGGTGGCGATCGAGGCCATCAAGAAGCACAAGTCGGCCTACCTGATGGCGGTCGGCGGCGCAGCCTACCTGGTGGCAAAGGCCATCAAGGAGGCCAAGGTGGTCGGCTTCGAAGACCTCGGCATGGAAGCCATCTACGAGTTCGACGTCAAGGACATGCCCGTGACGGTGGCCGTGGACAGCGCAGGCACTTCGGTGCACAAGACCGGCCCCGCCGAATGGCAGGCCAAGATCGGCAAGATCCCGGTGGCGGCGCTGTAAATCCGGCGTTGTCATTCAAGCCTCGCCGTGATAGCCATGCTGTCAGCGAAAGCCGGGTCATCCGACCCGGCTTTTTGCTACCTGACTTCTTGATTGCCTGATTTGCCTTCTTCCCTTCCCGTGAACAACGCACCCATCGGCATTTTCGATTCCGGCCTCGGCGGCCTGTCGGTATTGCGCGAGATCCGCGCCCTGCTGCCGCATGAATCGCTGATCTACGTGGCCGACTCGAAGTACGCGCCCTATGGCGAAAAGCCCGAGCGTTTTGTCGAAGCGCGCACGCTGCAGGTTTGCGAATGGCTGGTGTCGCAGGGCTGCAAAGCGCTGGTGATCGCCTGCAACACCGCCACCATGCACGCGATCCACACGCTGCGCGAACGGCTGACGCTGCCCATCATCGGCGTCGAACCCGGCCTGAAACCGGCTGCCGCCGCGAGCCGCAGCAAAGTCGTTGGCGTGCTGGCCACGGGCAACACCTTGAAAAGCGCGAAGTTCGGCCGCCTGCTCGCCTCACTGGAAGGCGAGAGCCGGTTCCTCTGCGAGGCCGGTGTCGGGCTGGTGCCGCTGATCGAGCAAGGCAATGTGGACGGGCCGGCCGTGCGCGAGAAACTGACCGCCTACCTGTCGCCGATGCTCGAGGCCGGCGCCGATACGCTGGTGCTCGGCTGTACCCACTACCCCTTCCTGTCCGACACCGTGCGCGAACTGGTGGGAGACCGCCTGACGCTGGTCGATACCGGCGACGCCATCGCACGGCAACTGCGCCGCAAGTTGGCCGAGCACGGCATGACCGCCGATGCCGGTGCCGTGCCCGTCGACCGCTATACCTCCACCAAGGACGCCGCCCACCTGCGCGCCATGGCAGCGGCGCTGCTGCATGTGGACACGCTGGCGGAAACGCTGGTGATCGAGCCCGCGCCCGCAGTCGACTGAGGCCCGCGCCGTCCCATCCGGCTACTGCAGGAAGCCCAGCGGCCGGCGCTGCCGCACATCGGGCTTGACCGCATGTTCCTGGCGCAACTGCGCCAGGAATTCATCGGGGGTCAACGTTTCCCCGAGCAACACGCACTGACGCTTTACCGTGGCGAAGTCGCCCGGCGTCAGGCAATCCATCTTCGCGAGCTCCGCGCGCATGGCCGGGTCCAGGCGGCCGGCATCGGTATCGAGCGCCTCCTCGATGAACATCGCGGTACGCTGGTCCGCCTTGAGCGGCAGGAAGCGGATCTTGAACGAGAAACGCCGCAGCGCCGCCTCGTCGATGCGCTCGAACAGGTTGGTCGTGCAGACGAAGATGCCGTTGAAGCGTTCCATGCCCTGCAGCATCTCGTTGACCTCCGACACCTCGTAGTTGCGCACCGCGTTTTGCCGGCTTTGCATGAAGCTGTCGGCCTCATCCAGCAGCAGCACCGCGCCGTCCTCCTCGGCACGAGCGAACATCGCGGCGATCTGCTGCTCGGTTTCCCCCACGTATTTACTCATCAGGTCGGAGGCGCGCCGGATCATCAGCGGCTGTTCAAGCGCGGCCGCGATATGCTCCGCAAGCGCGGTCTTGCCCGTGCCCGGCGGTCCGTAGAAGCACAACGTGCCGCGCTGCCTGGCCTTGAGCGCCTGCACGATCTTGCCGACTTCGTAGCGCGTCTCCAGGTTGAGGTAATCCAGGCGATAGTGCGTCACCACCGGGCGCCCTTCCACTTCCGGGCGCAAACCCATGGYGCGGTCGGCGTGGTCCAGTTGCCGCAGTATCAGCGCCTCCACCGGTTCGGCAACGCCGGGCCCCGCCAGTTGCACGAAGCGCGCCGCCGACTGCACCTGTGCCGGCGTCAGGGTCTTGCGCGCCGCCAGCGAAGCGATAAAGGCATCGCTCACGTCCAGCGTGCCGAGGTGCTTGCGGATAATGTTCTCGCGCACCAGCGGCGGCGGGATCTTCAGCTCCAGATGAAACTGGAAGCGGCGCAGGTAAGCCGGATCGATCTGGCGAATCGAGTTGGAGATCCAGATCACCGGCACCGGATTTTGCTCCAGGGTCTGGTTGACCCACGCCTTGCCGTTCACGGAGCCACGCGTGTCCTCCTGGCCGAACAGGCTGGTCAGCTCGCGCGCGCTGCCCGGGAACACATCCTCGACTTCGTCGAACAGCAGTGCCGTGCGCGGACGGCCACGCAGGAATGCCTGCGACACCTGCAGCGAGCGGTAACGGTCCTTGCCCGACAGGCTGTTGCCGTCACGGTCCAGGCAGTCCACTTCATACAGCTCACACCCTGCCTCGCGCGCGAGCAGCCGCGCGAACTCGGTCTTGCCGGTGCCCGGCGGGCCGTAGATCAGCACGTTCACGCCGCAGGCGTGCTGCCGCGTGGCGTTCGCGAGCAAGGCGGAGAGGTAGCGCGCATCGGTCTCGACGTGCGGATAGTCGCCGGTGCCGAGCGTGGGCGCGGCCGCCGGACGCGTGAACACCGCCATCATCTCGGCTTCATTGGCGTAATTGCCGAGCAGCACGTGCAACAAGCGATCCGACAAACGCATGAGGTCGCCGAGATCGGTCACACTGTTCTCGGGCAGTGGCTGCTCGATCAGGTTGAGCGTCTCCAGGCGCGAACCAGGCCGCAGCGAAGCGGCCACCGCGGCAGGGCTGGCACCGGTCAGTCCCGCCAGGATCTGGAAAGCCTCCTGGCTGTGCGCCACCTTGCAATCCACCATCACGGCGCGCAGATCGCGCTTGTATTTGGCCAGCGCCGCGTAGAGCAGCAGCTTGCGCTCGTGCTCGGGCAAATCCAGCACATGGCTGAGCATGTCGATATTGCGTACCAGCAGCACGCGCTCGCCGTCCAGCCGCGCGGCCAGCGCCGCCGCCGACGCGTCGAAAACGGCAAACATATCCTTGGCGTGGTGCTTGACGTACTCGTCCAGGTAATAAAACAGCGCGCTTTCATCAAAGGCGCTGTTCCATTGTCCGTGCCGCTCCAGGAACTCTTCCGGCGTCAGGCGCGCAGCGCCCTTCCAGGCAGGCATGTCGGCGCAGCGCGCGGCGAGGAAACGCTGCACGCGCAGCACCACGCCATAAGGCCACACCATCTCCTGGGCGCTGACAGTCAGGATGTCGTTGATATTGCTGCGCAGGTTGAATCTTGGTCCCAGCGAGCACACGACACGCAAGGCGAACTGGGCACACATCCAGTCAAGCGCGGAAGTACACGGCGCGCCGGCAGCGGCGCGCAGGAGTGTCGAGCGGTCGTCTTCGGCGAAACGGGTGAAGTCCATGGCCTGGTCCTCTCGCACGGGGGAGCGCCGTCACCGGCGCGGCGAATTGCTCTTCTTTTCCTATGCTAGCGCGCTTTGTGGCAGATCGGGCATTGCCGGCAACCCTGTGCCGTACGAGAACACGCATTTTGTCGCGGCGCCGGTAGTGCACGGCCAAATCGGCGTATAAAGACGGCTGCGCGGCAGCGCAAGAATGCGATGCACAAAAACGCCAACAAATAAGAATCATTATCGTTTATACTCATCGCCTGACACGCTGCCTCAAGAGCGGCGCTCCCACCGGCATCACTGTTGAAGGAGCGTTTATCATGGAATTGCTGCTTAGCTTGCTGGTCGGTTGTGRCATCTCGCTGATCCTGTTCTATCGCAAATAGGCCCTATCGCTAATAAAGCCGGCGCCGCGCCAATTCGCCGACATCTGCTGTTTTCTCATGTTCGATCAACGTTTTTTCAAGATCACGCTCGCCGTCCTGCTGTTCCACGCCGGACTGCTTTACCTGATCCAGAGCGGGCTGGGCCGTAAAATCACGGAGGCCGTGATCTCTCCGGAAATCGTCGCCCGCATCATCCCGCTCGAGCCGCCTCAGAAACCTGCCGTCGAAACACCCAAGCCCAAGCCGGAGACCCCACCCAAGCAAGTGAAGGTCACCACGCCCAAGCCCACTCCGCCGCAACCGCGCCCCACGCCGACGCCGGTGGCTTCGCTGCCGCCGACACCCAATGCCGTGGAAGCGCCGCCCGCGCCACCTGCCCCCCCGGCCCCTCCGGCGCCCGCCCCCGAGCCTCCCGCTCCGGTGTCGGCGGCGCCACGCGCGGTTGGCATCGGCGAAATCCAGTGCAGCCCGCCGCAACCCACCTATCCGTCGCAATCGCGCCGCATGGGTGAAACCGGCAAGGCCGTGGTTCGTCTGACCACGGACGAGACCGGCAAGGTGGTCAAGACTGCTGTCGTGAGCTCAAGCGGATCTTCCCGCCTGGACCAGGCTGCCGTGGACGCGGTGCAACGCATGCGCTGCAAGCCATATCTGGACAACGGTCGTGCCGTGGCGGTTACCGCCCAGCAGCCGATCGGGTTCGAACTCAACTGATTTCAATACCGACCTCACCAGGAACCAACATGCAGGACCTCGGACTCTCCCACCTCTGGACGCAAGGCGATTTCGTCATGCGTGCCACCGCCATCATTCTGCTCATCATGTCGCTGGCTTCGTGGATCGTGATTCTCACGAAGGCGTGGGATCTCTTCCGGCTGAAGAAAATGGCGCACGGCGCCGAAAAGCAATTCTGGCACTCCGACGATTTCGATCACGCCCTCGAAACGCTCGGCAGCAGCGACGCCAACCCATTCCGTTCGCTCGCCATGACCGGCAAGGAGGCCGCGCAGCACCACCGCGCCAGCCAGCCCCAGTTGCACGATGTGATGGACATCTCGGACTGGATCACCCGCTCGCTCAAGAGCGCCATCGACGACGCCGTCGCGCGCATGCAATCGGGCCTGGCTGTGCTGGCTTCGGTCGGTTCCACGGCCCCGTTCGTTGGCCTGTTCGGCACCGTGTGGGGCATCTATCACGCGCTGATCAACATCGGCGCCTCCGGCGTGCCGACCATCGACAAGGTGGCGGGCCCGGTGGGCGAGGCACTGATCATGACCGCCTTCGGCCTGGCCGTTGCGATCCCCGCCGTGCTCGGCTACAACGCACTGACCCGCGGCAACAAGGGCGTGATCTCGAAGCTCAATCGCTTCGCCCACGACCTGCACGCCTATTTCGTCACCGGTGCCCGTGTGCGTCCGACCAGCGCCCGCCCCGACGACAATAGCRTGCGCCTCGCAGTCAAGAACCAGTAAGGCCGTAGCAAGGCAACAAGGAAGTCATCATGGCATTCGGCACCCTCGATTCGGACGATGACGAAGTAATGAGCGAAATCAACATGACGCCGCTGGTCGACGTCATGCTGGTGCTGCTGATCATCTTCATCATCACCATTCCCGTGATCAACCACGCGGTCAAGATCGACCTCCCGCGGGCGACCAACACGCCCAACGATCCCAAGCCGCAGAACATCAACCTGTCAATCGATGCCAACGGCAAGGTCTTCTGGAACCAGGCGGAAGTAGACGAGCCGACGCTTGAGGCCAACATCGCCCAGGCCGCGCAGCAGCAGCCGCAGCCGGAGCTGCACCTGCGCGCCGATCGCGATGTGCGCTACGAGCGCGTGGCGGAAGTCATGGCCGCCGCGCAGCACGGCGGACTCGGCAAGATCGGGTTCATCACCGAACCCAAGCACTGACGGCTTGAACGCGCCGCATCCGCTGGAGCGGCAGCGCAACAGGCACAAAAAGGGCACTCCATGAAGTGCCCTTTTTGTTTGCCTGGAAAATGCGCCTTATGCCACTTATAGCGGCGCCGGAATGCAGGTTCGGCCGAGGCCATCCGCAATCAAAAATCTCTATTGTAATGATAACAATTCTCATTTAAGATTGAGCGACCTTGAACCCGGTCGTGGCAATACGCAGTCCCGCGTTGACACCACGGACCACCGGACCGGAGCCCACCGATGAGCACCCTGACCCTGCCGCTGTCGCAACCGCATGAAGTCACCCGCCGCCGCCTTTCCCTGCGCCGGGTTGAAGTCACCCCCAGCAAGCCTGCACAAGCGCGCCGCGAGAACCCGGCCAGCGCGGCGATCGAATCGATGAAATCTGCCGTAGCCGGCCTGCCCGCCCGGCTCGAAGCCCTGGTGCGCGATAGCCTCTCCGCGGCGCCGGCGGGCGATGCGGTGCCACTGGAGACGCTGATGCGCGGTAACAACCTGCTGCCCATCCTGCATAACGGCGAGGTCTACACGCTGCGCATCACCCGTTACGGCAAGCTGATTCTGACCAAGTAGTCGCACGGCGACGCGCCCTGCGCAAGCGTTCCCAGCCGCCCTGGCAACGGCCATGCAGCAGGTAGACGATGCGACGATGGAATGATGCGATGAGGGGAGTCTGGCTACCGGAACCGGCGCCTGGCAGCGAAACCCGTCGACAGGCTTCAGCATCGGGAAAGACAAGGACTTTCGTCCGCAACGAGAGGCGGATGCCGCGACAGTGAGCCTGGCTCACTGTCGGCACTACACTCTGCTCTGGCTCGCAGACGAGTCTCAGACGCCCAGGGCGGCGATACCCGCGCGCGCGATCTGCGCGTCTTCGGTCGACTTCACGCCCGACACGCCAACCGCACCCACGACCTGGTCATTAACCACGATAGGCACACCACCCTCCAGCATGCCTTGCATCACAGGCGCGGTCATGAACGAGTGGCGGCCGTTGTTGATCATGTCTTCGTAGACCTTCGACTCGCGACGGCCCAGCGACGACGTACGTGCCTTCTCGGTAGCGATATAGCTCGAGATCGGCGCAGCGCCATCCAGGCGTTGCAGCGCCAGCAGGTGGCCGCCGTCGTCCACGATGGCGATCGACACCGCCCAGTGGTGATTCTTGGCCTCGAGCTCGGCTGCGGCCAGCACCTTCTTCACATCATCTGCCGTCAGCACGGTTTTTTGCTGCATACCACTCTCCTCGAAAATCGTTTCAATGAGCCGGAAGTATAGCGCCACGGCCCTTGGCATGACCATGGGCCCGGCGGTCCGCGCCAAGCCCGTAAAAAGCAAAAGACCCGCGCCTGGCGGGTCTTTTGCATTACTACGGTTGCCGTGTGCGGACTGCCGTGGCCCTCAGGCGCCACGGACTTGCGTCCCACGAACTCAGGCTCCGTCGCTGAACTGGTCGCGGCGATCGCCTACCTTGGCGCCGTCGGTGAACGGATCCACCTTGCGAGCGCCGTCGGTGAAAGGATCGACCTTGCCCATCTTGGCGCCATCGGTGTAGGCATCGACCTTGCCAATCTTGGCGCCATCGGTGTACGGGTCACGCTTGTTGACGCCTGCGGCAAAAGCGGATGCGGAGAGTGCGGTGAGGGCGGTCAGTGCTGCAATCGCCACCAGGGTGTTCTTGATTTTCATGGGCGGGTCCTCTTGGGAATCGTGCTGGCTGGAAGGGCACCGGATGCGATAGCTTGCGGAATCTTTTCATCACGGTGTCACAGCAGCAGTATAGGTGGAAACCCTAATAAAGATATGAGCAACGGTTTGATCTGACTCTTCAAATTTTTTGACCCCACTCCCGACTATGGAACCTTAGCCGTCTAGCCGCGCCCAGTTTGCCTTTCCAAGCTGCACCCGAAATACAAAAGGGCCCCGGAGGGCCCCTTTTAACAACCTGCGTGGCGCAGGTCATTCATGCTTATCGCCAGTGGCGGTGGTCATGCCCATGCCCATGCCCCGGTGGGCCATAGTAGCCTCGTCCGTAATAGCCTCGGCCATAGTAGCGCGGACCGTAGTAGGCAGGGCCAGGGCCGTAATAGACGGGGGCCGGACGCACCACGACCGGGGGCGGTCCGTAGTAGACCGGCGCCGGTGCCATGACCACGGGCGGCCCGGCGACATAGGCAGGCGGCGGATAATAAGCCGGGCCACCCACGACCACGCCGGGCACACCGATCGCCACGCCAACGCTCACGTGAGCCATTGCCGCACCCGATGCCAGCGCTCCAAGCAAAGCGAGTCCTGCGAGCAACCAACGTTTCATGATCCTTGCCTCTTGCAAGTCGTTATTCGATAAGGCGTATTGTAGGATCCTGGAAATTTCCAGGTGAAACCGAGGACGCTACATTGTTACCAGGCGTAACAATAGACACTTAGGACACTTAGCCGCGTTCCGCCCCTGCACTTGGCACCAATCCCGGCAGACACCCGCGCGGAGCTTGCATCACCGCGCCCAACCGACCACAATATCGGGCTTGCCGTGCGGCCGTGGAGAAATTGGTAGACTCAGCAGACTTAAAATCTGCCGCCTTTACGGGCTTACGGGTTCGACCCCCGTCGGCCGCACCAGCATCCACCTCGCCAGGCCAGCCCAACGCATCCAACCCGCGACGCCATTGGCCCGATCAGGCCACCACCGCGCACAGCAGCGCCCCTCCCACCACCAGAAATACAAACAGCAGGCCAGCCAGCACAAGTGGCTTGCGTCCGGCGCGCAGCAAGGTGCCGATGCGGGTGTGCAGGCCAATCGCCAGCATCGCGCAAGCGAGCAGCCAGTTATCGAACGCCAGCAGGGTGGGCTTCCAGTCCTCGGGCACAAGGCCGGCGGAATGCACCGCCATGACCGCCACGAAGCCCACGGCGAACCATGGCACGGCCTTCAGGATCGCGCCCCAAGGCCGCGCGCCGGTTGCCCTTTCACCCTCGGCCCCGGGGGCACCCTTCGGCCACAGCGCGAGCACCAGCAGCAACGGCCCCAGCGCCAGTACGCGCACCATCTTCGTGACTACCGCGGCGTCCGCGGTGGCATCGCTGACCATCTTGCCCGACGCGATTACCTGAGCCACCTCGTGCAGGGTGGCGCCAGTATAGATACCGAACGTGCGCTCACTGATTGCCAGGTGCCAGTGCTGCGTGGCCAGTTCAAACAGATAGGGATACAGCAGCATGCCCGCCGTGCCAAACAACACCACGGTGGCCACGGCGACAGCCGTCTGACGGTCGTCGGTGCGCACGACCGACGCGACCGCGATGGCCGCAGCGGCTCCACAGACCGCGCTGCCCGCGCTGACTAGGATCGCTTCCCGGCGGGTCAGTCCAAGCAGCGCGGAACCGATCCAGACGCCCAACAGCATGGTCGACACCAGCATGGCCAAAGGTACCAGCACGCCGGCAAGGCCAAGGTCGGCGATGGCGCCGAAGGTCAGCCGCAGGCCGTACAGCGCCACGCCGAGCCGCAGCAACTGCTGTCGCGCCAGTTGCATGCCGGGCCCCAGCGGGGTCAGCCAGCGTTGCGGCAAGGTATTTCCGGCCACCATGCCGGCAAACATGGCTAGCGTCAGCGCGCTCAAGCCGAGGTGCGAGAAGGCCGGGTGGGCCGAGAAGACCATGGCCAGCCAGGCGATGAAACCCAACGGCACCAGGGTCAGGATCCTTGTCGGCCATGATGGCGGCTGGGCGCCAAGACTGGCAACTGCGGTCGAAGAGGTGGTGGACATGGCGGGATCCCTTACCCCTGCAGCCGGAGGGCTTCGGGGCGCGAATTAAGCATGTCCCAAGCCTACTTAGCTGGCGAAAACCTGTAAAACAGGTAATATCGCTATACGTTACCTGAATTTCAGATATGAACCAGCGCCCTCTCCGCCTGACCCTGCGCCAGCTCTCCGTCTTTGTCGCGGTTGCGCAGCACGGCAGCACTGTCGCGGCGGCCGACGCGCTGGCGATGTCTCAATCCGCCGTGAGCGCGGCACTGGCAGATCTGGAGAGCGCGCTGGGCGGCGCATTGTTTGACCGGGTTGCGCGCCGCCTCAGCATCAATGAGACCGGCCGCCTGTTTTTCCCACGTGCGCTTTCGCTGCTGGATCAGGCCCATGAACTCGAGCGCTTCACCGTCCAGCCCGGCGTACAACTGCGCATTGCCGCCAGCAATACCATCGGCAGCTATATCCTGCCCGGCTTGCTCGCGGGCTTTCGGCACGCGCAGAGCGGGCCTTGCGCGCTCGACATGCGCATCGGCAACACCCGCGAAGTGCTGCAGGCGCTGCTCCAGTTCGAAGCGGATATCGGGCTGATCGAAGGCACCTGCCACGAGCGAGACTTGCGCAGCGCCCATTGGCGCGACGATGTGATGGTGGTAGTGGTCAGTCCCGCACACCCGCTGGCAAGCCGGCAGGGCGACCTTGAAGCCTTGCGCGATGCGGACTGGATTGTGCGCGAACCCGGCTCGGGGACACGCGAGATCATCGAGCAACGCCTGGCCCCGCTCTTGGGCGAACTGCGTTTTGCCCTGGAACTGGGCAATTCCGAGGCCATCAAACGCGCCGTGATGAGCGGCTATGGTGTGAGCTGCCTGTCACTGCAAGTCGTGGAGGACGAATTGCAGCGGGGTACCCTGGTAGCGCTGCGCGAAGGCTTGCCCGAGGTAGTGAGACCGTTGCATCTGGTGGTCCACCAGGACAAATACCCGACGCAGGGCCTGCTGGCCTTCACCGAGTATCTCCGCTGCGACGCTGCCGGCGGCCACTGAACGGCCGCGCTCCCGCGCTCAGGCCGCCTGCGGATCACCCTCGCCCGCTTGCCTGGCGTTGTAGCGGTCGAGCAGGTGGAACAACAATGGATTGAGCACGATGGACAGCAGCGCGCCAGCCAGGATGAGCGCCTGCCCGCGCTCGGGCAGGATCTTCAGGTAGACGCCAAGGCCGGCAAGGATAAAGGAGAACTCGCCGATCTGAGCCAGGCTGACCGCGATGGTCATGCCGGTGCGGGTGGAATGCCCGAACACCCGCACGATGCAAAGCGCGGCGAGCGATTTACCCACCACGATGATAAACAGCGTGGCCAGTACGCCCCAGGGATCGGTGATCAGCACCATGGGGTTGAACAACATGCCGACCGAAACGAAGAACAGCACCGAGAACGCATCGCGCAGCGGCAGCGACTCCTCGGCCGCGCGATGGCTGAACTCGGACTCCGCCAGCACCATGCCGGCAAAGAACGCGCCAAGCGCGAACGACACGCCAAACAGTGAATAGGCGCCGAAGGCCACGCCAAGCGCGGTAGCCAGCACCGCGAGCCGGAACAGTTCACGGCTGCCGGTCCAGACGATGCGTTCCAGCATCCACGGAATAAAGCGTCGGCCGATCACCAGCATGACGGCGACGAAGGCGGCCACCTTGCCCAGGGTGGCAAGCACGGTGAACAAGATCTCGCCCGAGCCTGGCACGGCGGCATCCTGGCCCGCCACATCGCCAGACGGCATCAGCAATCCTGCGAGTGCCGGCAGCAGAACCAGCGTCAGCACCATGGCCAGGTCTTCCACGATCAGCCACCCGACCGCAATCCGGCCCTGCGGCGACTCAACCAGTTCGCGCTCCTGCAGCGCCTTGAGCAGCACCACGGTGCTCGCCACTGAAAGCGCCAGCCCAAAGACCAGGCCAGGCCCCCACTCCCACCCAAAGCCCCAGGCCGCGCACATGCCAAGCATGGTGGCGATGGCGATCTGCACCACAGCGCCAGGAATGGCGATCTTCTTCACCGCCATCAGGTCCTTGAGGGAAAAATGCAGCCCAACGCCGAACATCAGCAGGATCACCCCTAGCTCCGCCAGCTGGGGAGCCAGCGCCTGGTCAGCGGTATAGCCCGGTGTATGCGGTCCAACCACGATCCCCGCGCACAGGTAGCCGATCAGCGGTGGCAGCTTGAGCCGGTTGGCCAGCGCGCCAAGAATAAACGCCAGGACGAGGCCGCCGACGATGGTGCTGATGAGCGGGGTAGCGTGATGCATGCGTTCTGGGTTCCTCGTAGGTGGCCATGACGGCGTTGACTGGATGACCTCGCCCGCCCTCCCCGGCAAGAGCCCGGCGGGGACCACAAAGCAACCCCTTGCCTTCCTTGCGGCGTCGAGCGCCGCGCAGTGGCCAGGAGGTACCGCGCTGATTGAGGGAAAACGGGAACGGGAGTCTTACAGGGCCCGGGGGCAATCGCGTGGCAGTGGTCCATCCGGACAATGGCGCACAGTTCAGGCCAGATATCCCCCGAACGCCCCGCGAAGACTACGATATGGAATGTAACACGATCATCACTGCGGCAAAGCGGGGAATCGGGCCGGATGTGGCCCTTTAATGTTCCGGCTTATGAACACGGCACCGAATGGACTCGTGTCGAAGGTGCGGTCCGCTGTGGTCACCACCCGGAAGGAAGTCAGCGGGACCGCGTGCCAGGCCCGGAAACCGGCCGGACATGGCGTCCGGCACCACCGGGCCTGGCCCTCCCTTTGCTAGTTAGCAGCCAGCCGGAACGTCGCCACCGTATCGCGCAGCTTGTGGGCCTGCTCATCCAGCGACTGCGCAGCCGCGGCCGCCTGCTCCACCAGGGCGGCGTTCTGCTGCGTCACCTGGTCCATCTGCCCGACAGCCTGGTTGACCTGCTCGATCCCGGTGCTCTGTTCGCTGGAAGCCGCGGCAATCTCGCCGATGATGTCCGACACTCTTTTCACGGCCACGCGGATCTCATTCATGGTTCGCCCGGCATCTTCCGCCTGCGCCGAGCCGGTGCTTACCGTGTTGACCGCGGTATCGATCAGGTCCTTGATCTCCCTGGCCGCGCTGGATGAACGCTGCGCCAGGCTCCGCACCTCGCCCGCCACCACCGCGAAACCGCGCCCCTGTTCGCCGGCACGCGCCGCTTCCACGGCGGCATTGAGCGCCAGGATGTTGGTCTGGAAGGCAATGCCTTCGATCAGCGAGGTAATTTCGGCGATGCGGGTGGAACTCGTGCTGATCACACCCATGGTATCCACCATCTGCTGCACCGCCGTGCTGCCGCGCACCGCCACGTCGGCGGCATTGTCCGCCAGGCCGCTGGCCTGGCGCGCGTTTTCGGCATTCTGCCGCACGGTCACCGCCAGCTCCTCCATGCTCGCCGCGGACTGCTCCAGCGCTGCCGCCTGCTGTTCCGTGCGCGAGGAAAGGTCCGCATTGCCGGCGGCGATCTGATGGGCCGCCGTGCTCACCGAATCGGTCGACATGCGCACCTCCGACAGCGCCGAGGCGACGTGCTCGATCAATTCGTTGAAGGCAATCGCCGTCCGCCCGATCTCATCGTTGTGCCGCACCGATGCGCGCCGCCCAAGGTCGAGCGACTCGCTGACGTAGTGCAAGGTCTGCTCGATCTCCGCCAGGCTGCCGTGGATTCGGCGATAGAGCGAAAAACCCATCGCGCCGGTGATCACGAAGGCGGCCCCGATAATCGCGCAGAACACCGTCAGCGCCAGTTCGTACGCCTTGCGGTTGTTCTCGGCCACCTGCTTGCCCAAGGCGGCGTTGTAGGCAACGTGTTCGTTGATGGCCGTGCCCAGCGCCGTCGCGGCCTTGAAGAGCGAGCCACCCAGCAACATGCCCCGCGCCGCCTCGGCATCGCCCTCCGCAGACTTCTCCAGGAAACGCTCCCGCTCCACCCGGTACCGCTTCACCGCGGCCCGGTCGGCTTCCAGCAGCGCCCGGTCCTTCTCATCCGAGATGTCGTTGCGTTCGTAGGTGGCAACAATCGTATCGAAAGCCTGGTCAGCCTTCGCTAAAGCCGCCACGGCTTCCGCGCGCCCGCTCGCCTCGTCCGACAGGGCATAGGCGTAGAGCGATACGCGCATGCCGTTGACATTGGCCCAGAGGTCATCCAGCGTGCGTACGCTGACCAGCGTGTTGTCGTTGAAGTAGGAAAAGCGCTCCTGCGATGCGCGGAGTTGCCAGATGCCGCCGACACCGAGGGCAAGTATGGCGAACAAGGCCAGCGACAAGGTGGCCAGCAGGCGTTGAGTGATATTCATTACGCATAGCCGGCGCCCGCCACAGGGCGGGCACCGATTCCTGGAAAGGAGGATGTTGAAATGACGCCCACGGGTCGCGTGCACGGCTCCTGCCGCGCCAAACCACCCACAAGCCCAGACAAATCTACTTTCGAAGCGCGCTTGCGAAGACTTCAGATCCGGCGAACCGTCTTTTGAACGGGTCTTACCTCCGTCTTTACGGCATCCGGTGGCATTTGCTGAAGCAAAAATGCCAGAAAACAGAAAATAAACGACGATAATAGGATAAGTCCTAAAAATAGCGAATGATAGGCGACAAAAGGAAGCAATGAACTGACAGCGCCAGGAGGTGCCGCTAGAGCCCAGGCAACGGTGCTGGCATGCGGGACGAGCAGCGCGGGGAGGGGGAACAGGAACGAGCAAGACGGAATTTGCCAGACAGTCGATGGGGCGAAAAGAGGGAGCAGGAGGACGAGTTCACGCGGCCAGACAAGCTTGTCCCTTTAGGAGCACAGGAACCCCGGGGAGACTTCGCCCTATTTACCAGCGAGTGCCGCCACTTGGTTCGCTAAAAAGCAAAAGCGCCACCGATTAGGGCAGCGCTAAGTGCTTAACGATCTAAGCGGCGATCAGAGTTGAACTGGCGAACACGGCTTTGCAGGCCGCCCGGACACTTATAAATCAATGACTTATTGCATTGCGCCCCGCAGCGCGCCCCTGAACACCGAACTGTGTGCGCCGCGCCACAATCCCCCGTTGACGCTTGCCTGGCTGCGGCTGGCCCGAGCTACTTCACGTGCCGGCTCGCCGCAAAACGTAACCCCTCGAAGATATGTGACGCAATGGCGGGCCCTTTTTTGCATTCAGCCCTTACCCGCGGGCGTCTTGGCCGCGAAGAGCAAGCGAGCACCTGCCCCACAAGATCGGGGCGCACGCT
>NZ_JBFTLX010000152.1:0-17223 GCF_056396665.1 Cupriavidus sp. 05T313
GCCGCGCGGGCCGCGCGGAACTCTCGCTACTCTCGCCCTCGAYGCTGGTACCGCGCCTGGAACACGACGGTGCAGTAGTCTGGGATACCCTGGCCATTGCCGAGTATCTGAACGAAGTGCGACCAGAGGCTGCGCTTCTGCCTGAGGACCGCATTGCTCGTGCCCACTGTCGGGCGATTTGCGGCGAGATGCATTCGGGATTCAGCGCCATGCGCGCAGCCTTACCGATGAACTTGCGTGCCCGCCACCCCGGCTTCAAAGTTTGGTCGCGCGCCCAGAGCGATATCGATCGGATCACCGCCATCTGGCGCGAATGCCTCTCGGCTTACGATGGGCCCTATCTGTTCRGCGCACGCACCATGGCCGATGCCATGTACGCACCGGTCGTCACGCGGTTTCGCACCTACGAGGTCAAGCTCGATGAGGTATCGGAAAGCTATTGCCGCACGATCATGGCGCTGCCGGAGATGCAGGAATGGATCGAGGCGGCGCAGCGGGAGCCTGAGGAAATCGATGAACTGGATGTCGAGTTTTGAGCATCCCGAGCCCATACGTGCGGTCGGCGTTGCGTTCCGGTGCTTAACGGTTTAGCCGTCGTTGTGCGCAGATTGCGTCTTTCCTGACCGTTCCTGCGCAGCCAGTTCCTTGATCTGCAGTCCGCGGCCTGCAGGTGGGCCAGGGTCAGGCCGTGCTGAGGCATCCCTCTAGCACACACATTGCCGAAGGAACATCTGTCCGTTTATGTCGTCTATACTTGACACATAGATGGGAGATTCTCGCCATGAACCCTGCATTCCTGGGTAATACGATTCAACACAAGCGGATCACCCTCGGCCTGACCCAGCAGCAACTGGCGGATATGGCCAAACTGTCGCGCCAGTCCCTAAACGGCATCGAGCATGGAACCGTGAACGCCACGCTCGAAACGCTGGGCCGGCTGATGGACGTCCTCGGCCTGGCGCTTGATGTGTACGATCCCGAAGCCGACCGCCAGGCCAGGGGCACGCCGACCCGCGCGCTATGGATGGCCGCGAAAGGCGCAAACGTCAGTTACACCGGCGAGCTCACGCCTGATCAGCTTGAATGGGCGCTGGCCACTGGCGAGGTGCCGGCGGAGTTTCGGCCGCAAGTAGCCCAGGTCCTCGATGAGGCGCCACTGCAACTCGTCACCAAGGTAGTGGCCGAGGTGGCGGCGAAGCAGCATCGGAAACCGGCCGACATTTGGAAGAACCTCAGACGGCTCGCGCAGTCATTGACGGCGACACGCGGAGGGCTGTGGGCATGAAGATTGAGCTGCAGGGTGACATCTGGGAAAGCCTGTTCCCTCACGCCTTCACGCTGATGGAGGAGGTCAGGAAGCATGGGGGTATCGAGCCGTTCTGGACCTTCGGGGGCGGGACGGTCCTGATGCTCCGGTACCGCCATCGCTTTTCACGCGATATCGACCTCTTTGTGCCGGACCCGCAATATCTAGGGTTCGTGACGCCCCGCCTGAGTGAGACCGCAGAGGGCATCACGAGCGACTATGTGGAGCAGGGGAACTTCGTGAAGCTGGTCCTCGACGCCGGCGAAGTCGACATCGTCGCCTCGCCCAACCTGACCGACGAGCCATTCGAGATCTGGGAGATCATGGGGCAGCCAGTCAAAGTGGAGACTGCAGCCGAAATCGTTGCCAAGAAGCTCTACCATCGGGGCGACCGCGCCACCGCACGGGATCTCTTCGACCTTGCCGTCGTGGTCGAGCAAGAACCAACAGCCCTCGCGCATGCCGCGCCGTTTCTGCTCAGGCATGCAGCAGCCTTCCTGGGCCAAATCGAGGTGGGCCCGCCGATCATGCGCGAGCAGTTCGCCAGGATCCAGCGGATCAGCTTCGACCGAAGCTTTGATGAGTGTGTCGCGCTGGCGCGGGATTTTCTCAATTCGCTGCAGGAAACCGATGACGCTCCGCAGAGGGCGCGGGAACGACAGCGCCCGTAAGGGGTAGCCGTATTTTTTGCGCGAAATCTGGCGGTTTTGGCGCTCTCGCTTTCTATGTCAGTGCACTGATCACAATTGTGCAACAGCTTGCTGCACAACTTCAGGCTTGGCGAACGTACACCTGGCTGTACCTCCAACCGAGCAATGGGCCTCGACCTGGAGACCGCGCCAAAGCGGGGACTGACTAAGCGGCAATGCGGTAGTTTTTATGCTCTGGCGATGGAGGGATAGTGGCAGCTCAGGATTCCATACACCGGGCACGCGGCGCCTCGTCAGCATCCGCAGCGTCTTCGGAAACGGAGACCGCGCCAAAGCGGGGGCTACGGTCAGTCTTACCTCAGAGGATAATGAGACACCTACAGTGTGTTCACGCCCCTCCCCCGCAAGCGATCTCCGTTTTCCAGTTGCGAATCCACCTGCGGGGAATGACCCCGCCGCTTTGGCGACGCGTCCATTCCTTGAGCGGTGGGAGACGAACTGGAGAATCCGGATGGCCCATGCCGCATGGCGTCGTGGTTTCGGCCACCGCGTTCACATGGTTCCGTTACGAGCCCCAAAGGCGTTGTACCCCCAAAAGCACAAAATGGCAGTGCTTGTGCGCAAGATGCCTTGCACGCCGAGCCGAAATTCGTTCGTCCTTGCCAGTTGCAGCCTCGGCGACCCGGCATTGAACCGCTGTCGGGCATCAAGCGGAGCGAAACAATGAACCGAGCAAGCGCGGGCAAAGCCGAACGCAAGATCTCCGAGACGATTCTGGACTTCGGCGAGCCGCTTCTGTCCGAGGCCATTACCGAAGACACGCCGATCGCCGTGGTGCGCGAGACATACAAACTGGTGGTGCTTGTCTGGAACGCGCACGTCGCAGCCACGCCCCGCTGGGGAGATCCCAGTTATCTGCAGATGCTGCGACAGATGGCCGCCGCGCCGCAGATGCCACTGCAAGGGCGTGCATGCATCGAGACTCTCTCGCGCCGATGGCGGGAGAAGTTCTCCGACGCCAAATACTGCGTTGGAGAATGGCACGTCAGGATCAAGCATGACGATACCCTGAGCTTTCTTTGCGACGCCCGGGAAGCGCCGAGGCGGTAGTCCGTCGTCGCGCGCACTGTCCTCGCAACGGTGGCGACGTCGCCGCGTATCCGCGAATCGAGTCCGACATGGAGACCGCGCCAAAACGGGGGCTGACTAAGCGGCAAGATGCGCGTGACCATCGACCATCCCGAGTTGCCGGGCGCGCTCAAGGCGATCGCCGCCAATGCTGCGCAATCGATCTGGCACGCCGCCAACGAGGCCGCGAGCAGTGAGCTGGCCGCCTTGCGGGCCGAAGCGCGGTTGCAGGCGAGCGAGGCGGACGCGCGTCACGAGGCGGGAACACGCCAGGTCAGAGGCGCTCGAGCGGCAGTTGCAGGAGTTACGTACCCAATTCTCGACGGACCTGGAGCGCACCCGCGAGCAGGTGGCCGTCGCGCAGGAGCGGGCCGGCGCCACCGAGCGTTGCGCGCTGCGCGAGATCGACCAGGAGCGCACGCTGCGCCAGAAGGGCGAGCAGGCTGTCGTGGAATCTGCGCACCGAACTGGCGGCGGTGCGGGCGAGGGCGCAAGACGCCGCCGTGGTCGGCGCCGAGGCAGCGGACGCGGCTGCAGGCCGAGCG
This sequence comes from Cupriavidus sp. 05T313, assembly GCF_056396665.1. Lineage (NCBI taxonomy): Bacteria > Pseudomonadati > Pseudomonadota > Betaproteobacteria > Burkholderiales > Burkholderiaceae > Cupriavidus > Cupriavidus sp. 05T313. The sequence goes on from NZ_JBFTLX010000152.1 coordinate 3,630, forward strand.
CGATACGCTCAACTGTATTAGCTGGGACTCGATCTGACAGATAGTCGGGCTGTTGAATCGAGAAGATCGACTCTTTTGCAAGTCGTTGATTCACAAGAGATTTTGGAGCGCGACTGTATCAATTTGCAGCAAAAGGGCGATCACCCCCTCATGCGCGCATGACTAATCCATTTCGCCGGACTACGGGCGGAGCATCCGATAGGCCCATAAGAACGAGCCAGTCTATGAACGCTGCTTCCGAGCCATGGCCTTTTCTTTTGTGCGCAGTTGCTGGCTTAGGCGCTCCAGGTGGCGGGTCATCTCTTGGATGGCTGCGGTTGCATCCCGTGCACGCAAGTGTTTCAGTATCTGGCGGCGAACGTCGACAACATCGCTGCGCGGGTCCGGACCGATACGATCGAGCAACTGCCGAACGATTTCGGATAGCGAGTTGATTAGCATGACCATCACCTCGTTGTTCGTCGCACGTGCAACTAGACCGTAGAAGTTTGTGATGTAGGAGGAGCGTCGCGTCAGGTTGCCGCTGAGTGTCAATTCTTCCACCAGATCAATATCGCGCTCGATAGCGTCCAGATCGACGTTCGTTGCCCTCTCGCATGCCAAGCGCAGCGCATCATTCATCAGCATGATGCGCGTCTCGGTGAGGCTATCGATACTGATTCGACCCAGCAACACCATATCCTGGACCGCCTGCGTGATGAGCTCTGGATCGCCACGTTGAATAAAGGTGCCGCCGTTCACACCCCGCTCGCTGGCTATGAGGCCGGCAACTTCCAAGCTACGCATGGCTTCCCGAACTGCCGTTCGTGACACGCCAAACTGGTCCGCAAGTTCGCGCTCCGCCGGCAGGCGGCTTCCAGGCTTTAGTCGCCCTTCACTGAGTTCCTGACGGATCTGCAGGCAAATGTCCTCAAACGCGCGCCGCGGCCTTACCGATTTGAAAATGGGTTGTGTTCCCTGATCGACAGATTTCCTAGAAGTGATCGGAACTGCGCCATCTTTGACGTCGGAAGAGGTGCGTAGGTGGTTCTTTGTAACGGTCATGTTGACTGCCTTCTATCTGGATGGAACAGCGACCCCGATCGGTGGGGCAGCCGTGAGGACGGCTCCCCTGAGAAGGGCTTCCGATTTTAACCCATACAGTCACAATCGAGGTGAAGGTCCTACCTTTTGTGTGCAGTACCTAGCCAGAGGGATGAACCGCTTACTTTGCCTGAGCGACGACGGCAGCAGTCGTGCCACGGTGTTTACCCGAGTCGTGGGCCAATAGGCCCGATTTCGAAACTCTGACGCTTGACGGGGATACGATCGCCAAATAACATAAAGGTCAGACCTTTTGACATACGGGCGGAAGACGGTCGTTGCTTCGCCCCTCCAACTTGTTGGGTAACGTAATGGCAGAACTGAATGGAAGCCAGATGAGCGACGCAGACGCGCGTCAGAGTCTCGACGAGCAGTTGGGGCGTTTCAATTGCCGGGTACATCAGCCCAGCGATCCGCCCCTTTTCACTCGTGACCCGCTGTCGTCCATGACGCCCCTTCATTGGCGGTGGTCAGACCTTGCGCCGCTTTTGGAGCGTATTGGCGGGGATCTCAAACTGGAGGCCAAAGGCAACCGGCGAACGTTGCGGCTAACCAACCCCGGGCTTCCCTATGGCACAACGCCGACTTTCTGGGGATCGATTCAGGTCATCTTGCCAGGCGAGGTGGCGACGGCACATCGGCATGCGGCTTCCGCTCTTCGTTTCATCATGAAGGGAAAGGGGGCTTTCACCACGGTCGATGGCGAGGAGTATGCGATGAACGAGGGAGACCTTGTCATTACGCCGGCCATGACTTGGCACGACCACGTCCACCTCGGCAATGAACCGATGATCTGGCTTGATGTGCTCGACATCTCACTGGTACGGGCCATGCACGCAACGTTCTTTGAAGGCTTCTCCTCCGACCTCCAGACCGTTTCCGAGTATCCGCATCGTTCGTACCAGCAGTTTGGAAGCGGCATCATGCGCCCCGTACGGCCGAAAGTGCATAACCCCGTAAATCCGTTGCTGGCCTACCCGGCGGACCGCGCGCTGGCGGCATTGAGTTCCGCCGCCGAACTGCCGCCAGACCCATACTGCGATACACAGCTCGAATACCAGAATCCGGCGACTGGCCAATCGGCGCTTCCGACAATTGGGACGCGCCTGCAGCGGCTGCGTCCCAACAGTCGATGTCTGCCGCAACGACACACCGGTTCCGTCCTCAACTACGTAATCGGTGGTAACGGAACCACGGTGGTGAACGGTCAGCGCTTCCAATGGGGGCCGGGAGACTTCATCGCGATCCCGCCCTGGTCTTGGTACGAGCATGCCCTTACGTCGCAAGAGCCGGCAACGCTCTTCCAGGTGAACGATATTCCTGCGCTGCGAGCCCTAGGCTTGTACCGGGAAGAATTCGCTGCCTCAGAATAATCTTCCTTGCTTTTCAAACCTCACGAAAACCTCATTCTTCCCGTACCCCATATCACCATGGCACATATCACAACACCTGTTCTTATCGTTGGCGCCGGACCGATCGGACTTGCACTGGCGGGCGATCTCGGCTTCCGCGGCCAATCCTGCATCCTGATTGACAAAGGGGACGGCGGCGTCTACCAGCCAAAAATGGATATGGTAGGCATCCGTACGATGGAGTACTGCCGCCGTTGGGGCATTGTCGACTGGGTCGAGAGTGCAGGCTACAACCGCGAGTACACGCAGGACTGCGCCTGGGTGACATCGTTGAACGGTTACGAGTTTGGGCGCGAGGAGTTTCCAGCTCCAAAGGATGAGAAATCGCCCCCGCAGAGCCCGCAGCACCGTGAGCGGTGCCCCCAGAATTTTTTCGACCCCGTTCTCAGGCGCTTCGCCCAGCAGTTCTCAGGTGTGCAAATCGTCTATCACACGGAATTGGTCAATTTCTCGGAGAGCGAAGAGGGCGTGCTGGCGACGGTGCGTAACGTGAAGACCGGGGAAACGAGCACCATCGCGGCGAACTACATAGTCGGCTCGGACGGCGGAGCGAGCACGGTGCGCCAGCAGTTGGATATCAAGATGGCGGGTGAGCCGGTGTTGACGTACACCACCAACGTGGTATTCCGGTGCGAGGGTCTTGAGAGATTGCACAACAAGAAGCCGGCATACCGATACATCTTTATCGGCCCCGAAGGAACTTGGGCTACGCTCGTCGCCATTAACGGTCGCGATCAGTGGCGCTTCTCTCTGGTCGGCGACGTTACCATGCAGAGCCTTACCGAGGCCGACATGCGCAAGGCCATTGTACGTGCGGTGGGTCGCGATTTCGACTTCGAGATCCTGTCGATGCTCCCGTGGGTGAGGCGACAACTTGTCGCGGAGAGTTATGGCTCCGGGCGAGTATTCCTTGCAGGGGACGCGGCGCACCTCACCTCACCGACTGGCGGATTCGGCATGAATACCGGCATCCAGGACGCGGTCAACCTTTCGTGGAAGCTTGCCGCCTGCCTCGAAGGATGGGGCGGCAGAAGGCTGCTCGAGTCGTACGAGATCGAGCAGCGCCCAGTCGCTATCCGCAATGTGGAGGAGTCCACGGGGAACCTCAAGCGTATGCTGAATCCGCGCGTCACCGAACCGCCGAAGGAGTTGTTCGATCCCACACCAGACGGCGAAAATGCGCGCAAGGCATTCGGCGAYGCGTACACGGAACTGATGAGGCGCGAATGGTTCAGCATTGGGATCCATCTCGGCTACGTCTATGAAGGCTCGCCCATCATCGTGCCCGATGGAACCCCGAGGCCGGATGACACCGTGCAGACGTACTCGCAAACGGCTCGTCCCGGCGCGCGCGCCCCGCATGTATGGCTTGAGGAGAACGTCTCGACGCTGGATCTGTTCGGGAAGGAGTTCGTCCTCCTGCGATTTGGCACCGACGCACCTGCAGGGACGGGGCTCGCCGCCGCGGCAAGCGAGCGCAAGGTGCCGTTCAAAGTTGTCAGCGTAAGCAATGCTGGGGCACACGCTCTCTACGAACGAGCCCTTGTGCTGGTTCGCCCGGATGGTCAATGCGCCTGGCGTAGCGACAGCGAGCCAGAAGACCCACTGCACATCATCGACATCGTACGAGGTGCGTCGCCGGACGGTGCATCCGTACAGGAAGCGGCATAGACCTGTCCCAGGCGTCCCAGTCAATTTGGAAACCTGTAGCATCGATTCGATCGTCCGAAGGTTGTGACGACTGGGACGGGCTGGCATAGACGACATAGGTCCGTCTTCATTCCTAGAATGTTCGAGACGCAAGCCGATTACCCACTTCAACAACGGTTGAGAAACCTGATATTTGAGATCTGCTCATGAAAATTGCATCCTTCAACGATTATCGTGTCGGCGTCGTCGAGGGCGACACCATCTATGACATGACAGGAGAGCTACCTGCCTTTCTCGCCGAAATGCCGCGCCAACGCATCAATTGGCTGATCAGCCATTGGTCGGATCTGCGCCAAACGTTCGGTGAGCATCGCCAGAAGGGGAAGGCGCTGCCGTTGGCCAGCGCACGACTGCTGCCGGCCAATCCCGCGCCCCAACATGTTTTCGCCGCTCCTGCGAACTACCAGAAGCACATCGGCGAGCTAGGCGAGCGAGTAGTAACGCCAGGCGGGCGGTCCGCCCGTGAGCAAGGTTTCTTCCTCAAAGCTCCTGGCTCCTTGGTTGGTGCGGGTGGTCGGCTGCAACTCCCCAAGGGTTCCGCTCGGCGCTTTGACCATGAGTCCGAGTTGGCCGTAATTATCTCGAAAGAGGCGCGCAACGTGCCGCGCAGTGAGGCGATGGACTACGTCTTCGGCTATGCGTGCTTGATCGACGCGACAATGCGTATAGAAAAGGGGGTAGCGGAAGAAGAGCGCTCTATGCGTAAGTCCTTCGAGACATTTACGCCACTTGGTCCATGGATCGTTACGGCGGATGACGTGGAGTTCCCCCAAAAGCTCGGGAACAAGCTATGGGTGAACGGGGAACTCCGGCAAAGCGCGAATACGAGTGAAATGATCGTCGGGATCGAAGAACTTATTGAGCTGGTGTCCTCAGTAATTACCCTGCAACCAGGCGATGTCATTGCCACTGGAACGCCGGAGGGCGTTGGTCCGTTCGTCCCCGGCGATGAGGTACGGATCGAGATTGAGAGGATCGGGGCGATGAGTCTATCGGTGAGTGAGACAGATGTTCGAGCGCCGCGCCCATATTGAGGGAGGGCGTGCTTGATTAAGCAGCATCTTGGTGGGCCTCACTCGCAGTGCGGCCACCCCGGCATGCCATGGTTGGTAAGGCAACTGGTGACAGTCTGGTACTCAATAATAGGTTTGGAGACGAGCGATGAAACACAAGGTTCTACTGGCTACACTTTTGCTTACACTGGCGACGTCAGCCTCGGCGGCCCGATCTTATCCAACCAAGCCGGTTACGATCGTGGTTCCATTCGCACCTGGAGGCGGAGTCGACATCATCACAAGGGCTGTGGGCGCGAAACTGGCGGAGCGCTGGAAGCAGCCCGTCGTGATTGAGAACAAGGCAGGCGCAGGCTCCGCGATTGGTGCTGCTCAGGTCGCCCGAGCTCCGGCGGATGGCTACACCCTTTTGGCAACGGTGAATCAGTCTATCGTCGGCAATCGCTTCCTATATAAAAGGTTGGGATACGACCCCGACAAGGATTTTGATCCTTTGACCCTAATGGTGAAAGCAAACCAACTCATCGTAGCGAATGGAAGCCTTCCCGTGAGTTCGCTTAAGGACGTGGTCCGACTTTCGAGAGAAAAGCCGGGTTCGCTATTTTATGGGTCATATGGAAAAGGTAGCCAGCCGCATTTGCTTTTTGCAACGATCGCGGACCACGAAAAAATCGACATTACACACGTCGCTTATAACGGTGTATCGCAAAACCTTACCGCCCTGGCAGGCGGCGAGGTGGCCCTGGCCTCTGCCAGCTCCGGTGTGATTGCTCCGCTTGTTCAGGCGGGAAAGATCAAGCCCATCGCTGTGGCCGGAGACAAACGCGTTGCTCGCTTTCCCGACGTACCCACCGTCGCAGAGCAGGGATTTCCCTACGCCAAGATATCGATCTGGTATGCCCTGTTCGCACCCGCGGGTACGCCAGCTGCAGTGTCCGACCAAATCCGCGCCGATGTGCGTGACATCCTGCGCGACCCCGCATTCATAGAGCAGTACCTCAAACCGCGAGACCTGGAAGTGGTGGCCAGCGATGGCAAGCAACTGCGCGCCGTCATTGCGGAAGAGGTCCAGTCTACTGCTGCGATGATCAAAACAGCGGGAGTAGYTGCCGAGTGACCGCGTCGGGAGAAACACTAGCGGCTACGGCCAACATCACCATGAATGACGAAATAGGTTTTAACGCGAAAGCGGGAAGGGTAGATGAGACGCTGGCAGCAGGGCAGACCATGCGGGCTATGTGGATCGAACGATATGGCGGGCCGGAAGTTGTCCGTGTGAATTCCGACATGCCGGTACCAACCCCGCGACTTGGGGAAGTGCTTGTAAAGGTCGAGTGTGCTGGTATCAATTTCATGGACATCCACACGCGCCAGGGAAAGTACGCTCACTCTCGCACCTACTCTGTAGGTCTGCCCTGCATACTTGGAATGGAAGGCTCTGGCACCGTTGTACATATCGGGCAAGGTGTCACCCATCTGAGGCAAGGTCAGCGTGTTGCCTGGTGCATCGCATGGGGGAGCTTCGCGGAGTACGCGTGTATCCCCGCAAACAGGATCGCCGTACTTCCCGATTCAATTGGCTATGACATGGCCGCGGCCGCGATGTTTCAAGGCTGCACTGCTCACTATCTGGTGCATGACGTCGCCCGCCTCTCGGCAGACAGCGTCTGCCTGGTCCACGCGGCTTCAGGGAGTATCGGCCAAATTCTCATCCAGATGGCGACGAGAGTCGGAGCGAGAGTCTTTGCTACTGCCAGTACCGAGGAGAAGTGCCGAGTCGCCAGGCAACGCGGGGCCGAGGCAGCCTTTCTTTACGAAGAGGGTCGTTTCGCAGATGTGGCGCGAGAGTTGACCTCCGGCGCAGGAGTGGACGTGGTGTTCGATTCCCTTGGCCGCGCCACATTACGGGATAGTTTCCGCGCCACACGCAAGCGAGGTCTTGTCATCAACTATGGAAACGTATCCGGGAGTCTTGATGACGTCGATCCCTATGAACTGGGGGAAGCTGGTTCACTCTTTCTGACCCGGCCCAGGCTGGCAGATCACATGGAGGATGCCGGTACGGTACAGCACAGAGCCGATGACATCTTCGAGGCAATCAGCGACGGCTGGTTGAAAATCGAAATCGCGAATCACTATATGTTCGACCAGATTGCCGAAGGGCATGCCCGTATCGAGTCCCGGCAGCAGATTGGTAAATCGGTTGCCTGGATCCGATGACGGGAAGCGGACATTCTACAAAATCTGGAGACCAAGCCGAGAAAATCGATTGAAGGCGATGATTTGCGAACGACGTGCCGTGCTGGTTCCAGGGGCAGGCAACGCTAGACTTTGAGCTTGACGGCGTTAGTTTCCCAGCAGCGATATCGCCCTGGAGAACGGCGTCGGCGATACCGGGGACATTGGTTAGCAAAGCAGCCGGCGGTGCCGCGCGGGAGGCCGTGCGTTACGGTATGCCTTTGTTTCTGCTGCAATTCACAGGGGTAGCTACCCCTAGTATTTATGCGGGTTTCTGGCTGGCGGCCATGAGAAATTTCGGCTCGTCGGGGGAATCTGTGGGTAGATCGAGGCGATTTACGAGGGGCAGAGGAAGCGATAGAGCTTCTTGCAGGTCGCATCGAAGGCGCTCTGGGCCTGCTCGTCGAGGTGCCGGGAGATCAACGGACCTCCGTACTTGTGAATTTGGTGGAGAACGAGCGTGCGGGCATCCATGGCGTCCGGGTCTTCGTGGCGGACCTCAATGAGATGCCCGCCGAGCATCCAGAGGTGATCGCGGTGATAATTCAACGTTTTGCGCGCATATCCCAGTGTGAGCAGGTGTTGCAGGAAAGGCGTGAACACTTCGACGAGTGCCTGCCCGGGCGGGAGGTCCTGGTCATCGAAACGCCAGGACGCGGACCAGTTTTGCAGGTCCGGCACGTAACGCGCCAACGCATCCTGGTCCGGGGCAACAATAGCGACTTTTTTGCCCTTGCCGCTTGGGGCCGCGCTAACCATGTTGCTGACTCGCTTGCTCAACGCCTGCCACCATTTTCCCGGTTTTGTCTATGAAGGTGCGCGGCTGTGCGAAGCAACCCAGTCCATCGAGATCGACGTACGACCGCGCAAGGGTTCCAAGGCGATCTGCTCATGCTGTAGCCAGCCTGCGCGGGGTTACGACACGCTTGCACAGCGCAGGTTCGAGTTTATTCCAGTCTGGGGTTTTGCAGTGTTCCTGCTTTACACCATGCGGCGCGTCGATTGTCGTGACTGTGGCGTGAAGGTCGAAGCCCTGCCGTGGGCCAGTGGCAAGCACACGCTCACCCGGGCTTACATGCTGTTGTGCATAAGCAGCTTTCGTGATGCCGAAGCGCGGGGATTTGAGCAAGGCCGGTGATGGACGCTGGAGGGGTTCCCTCAGGGAGCATACGCGCGACCGCTAAGGTGGCGGATCGATGCTGCTAGACTTCCTGCGCTGCGCAGCGGAGGAAAGGATGGAATTGGAATCGGGTGTTGTAGCGCTCGGGCGACTAATGGAAGGCGATTTCGACGTCGACGCCACACGTGCGACCGAATACCTTGCGGGGGAGTTAGCGGCGGGCGCCATCACACCCCAGGTTGTCAACGGGCTCGCCTGCCAGCTCCTGGACTCCGCGAATCCAGTCGGGGAGGCGGCGGCACGCCGACTTTGGGAAACCCTTTCCGAAGGGCCTTCGCCATTTCCCGAGGCCCTCGCCAACCTGGCCATCGCCTGCCTGAAGAGCGCCGGTGGGAGTTGTGATCCCGCGTACGCCAATCGCCTTTTCGAGAGGATCCTCTCCATTCCAGGCGCGCCCGCGCAGGTCCGTCTGACAGCACTGAGCGGTCTCGGGGACAGTCTAATGCTGGGACGAGGCGCCCAGGTGGATCGCTACCGCGCGCTGGCACTCCATGAGGAAGCCGCGGGCCAGGGGACTTCATCGGCCGCGATGAATGCAGCAGTGACGTGGGACGATTATCCCGGGCAGAGCAGGGAGAATTTGCCGCCGGTCGACTACGACAAGGCGGCCCATTTCTATGGCCTCGCAGCGGCCGGCGGGATTGTTCACGCGACGGCGCGACTGGCTCTCCTGCATCTGCATGGGCGACACTCCTCCGCCGATGCCAATCACGGATTTTCGCTTCTGAGAAAAGCAGCAAAGCGCGGCGATGCGGCGGCCCGGGCAGCGCTTCAGGAGATTGCGGAACGGATGATGTCATCAGCCTTCCCGTAGACCCTGATGTTGTGACGCAGGCTGGCGCGCCATGGCGCGGGCGCGAGAGCGGAATGGTGGTCAGCCCAGACGATGGGGTTACCAGTTCGCCAACTCACAGCGCTTCGAGCCGCGGGGCATCCACATTGCGGCCTCGCTGGTTTGCGGTTTGCGGCGTCCTGTTTGCGACAACTCAGTGCCTGCCCGCCACCCGCCCGCAAAAAAACCCTCTGCCGGGCAGGCAAAGGGCTGAACGTCCAATGAAGAAATCGGGCAGTCATCGCGAGCCACCCGGCTGTCAGTATCCGCTTGGTTTGCCGCAGCCGGCAACCAAGCGCAGACCACCACGCCCGTTCCCACACATTTGCAGAGATAGCCGGCCTTCGACGGCTAAGGTCGCCACGGGTCTACTTGAGAGTAACTCGCGCCCTAATGCACGTATTACGGCGCTGGAGAATATGTGCCGATCCGCCAGCCAGGTGGGAGGTGTGTACCCAATTTTCCCTATTCTTGATAAGAAAAATCGGCATGGCGTTTTGAATCTAGCTGTATCCGTCAGCTAGCAGAAATCGCGGCTGCTCGTTTCCRGGTGGCCGAGCAGCGGTGTGAGATCCACCAACCGCTGTGCAACGAGGTGCCTCACTTCGCCCTCGCACTGCCACTGGCCCAGGACACCGATCAAGCGAGCGCCCAGCACCTCTTTGCGGAACCGCTCCAGCACCGACGGCCAAACGATCACGTTGACCGATCCCGTCTCATCCTCGATGGTCATGAACAACACGCCATTCGCGGTGCTTGGGCGCTGTCGCACCGTCACGATGCCAGCGCCGCGGGCCAACTGGCGGTCCTGATAGCGGAATAGCGTTTCCGCTGTCACGAACTGTCTGCTGGCGAGATGTCGTCGCAGCAGCGCCAGCGGATGCCGGTTGAGGGTCAAGCCCGTCGATCGATAATCCGCGACAATGGCCTCGCCCTCGCTAGGCGCCACCAGTGAAGGTAGTTCTCCCGGCACGTCGGCAGGCCGCAACAGATCCTTGTCGGGCACCGCGGCCGTGGCCTGCCAGAGTGCGTTGCGTCGGTGGCCAGCGAGGGCTCGCAGTGTGTCGCCGGCGGCCAGGACCTGCACATCATGCCTATCCAAGTTTGCGCGGCGGGCAAGGTCCGTCGTCCCTGAGAATGGGCGCACGGCGCGTGCCTCCTCAATGCGCTGCGCCGCCTCCGCGCGCATCCCGCGCAGCAGCGAGAGGCCGAGCCGAACCGCTGGCGGCTTCTTGTCGACGGCTTCCAGTGACGAGTGCCAGCCGCTGATCGTGACGTCCACTGGCCGCACTTGGACACCGTGGCGTTTCCCATCCTGCACGAGCTGCGAAGGCGAGTAGAACCCCATCGGCTGGCTGTTGAGCATCGCACAGAGGAACACGGCCGGCTCATGGCATTTCAGCCAGGCGCTGGCGTAGACCAGCAGCGCAAAGCTGGCCGCATGGCTCTCTGGGAAGCCGTATTCGCCGAAGCCTTGGATTTGCCGGAAGATGCTCTCGGCAAATTCCCGTTCGTACCCGCGTTCCAGCATGCCGGAGACGATGCGGTCGTAGTAATGCTCCAGCCCACCCTTGCGCTTCCAGGCCGCCATGGCCCGACGCAACTGGTCAGCCTCGCCAGCCGAGAAACCCGCTGCGAGCATGGCTACCTGCATCACCTGTTCCTGGAAAATCGGCACGCCGAGCGTGCGCGACAGCGCCTTTTCCATTTCCGGGCTCGGATAGGTTACCGGTTCCTTGCCTTGCCGGCGCCGCAAGTACGGGTGGACCATGCCTCCTTGCACCGGACCCGGTCGCACGATGGCGACCTCGACGACCAGATCATAGAAGGTGCGGGGCTGCAGCCGGGGCAGCATGGACATTTGCGCACGGGATTCCACCTGGAACACCCCGACACTGTCCGCGCGGCACAGCATTTCGTAGGTGGCCGGATCCTCCGCCGGGATATCCTGCAGCTCGAATGCCTCCCCACGCTGTTCAGAGACGAGATCCAGCGCGCGGCGGATCGCCGAGAGCATGCCCAGCGCCAGCACGTCGACCTTGAGCAAGCCGACGGCATCCAGATCGTCCTTATCCCACTGGATTACGCTGCGATCGGGCATGGCGGCGTTCTCGATGGGTACCAGGCGCGATAGCTTGCCGCGGGCGAGCACGAACCCGCCCGAATGCTGGGAGAGGTGCCGAGGAAAGCCGAGCAGCTGCGTCGCCATGTTTGCCCATCGTTGGGTCGGCGCACTTTCCGTATCGACGCCGCTTTCCGCGAAACGTTTGAGCAGGTCTGCCTTGCTGTCAAACCAGTGGTGTGCCTTGGCGACCAGGTCGACGATGGCCGGGTCCACGCCAAGCGCCTTGCCGGACTCGCGCAGCGCGCTGCGCGGCCGATAGGTGGCCACGGCCGCAGCCAGCGCCGCGCGGGTTCGCCCATACTTCGTGTACAGGTACTGGATGACCTCCTCGCGGCGCTAGTGTTCGAAATCGACATCGATGTCCGGTGGCTCGCCACGCTCCTTGCTGATGAACCGCTCGAAGAGCAGGTTGCCACGGGCCGGGTCCACCTCCGTGATACCCAGGCAGTAACAGACTGCGGAGTTGGCCGCCGAGCCTCGCCCCTGACAGAGGATGCGATTGGAGCGCGCAAAGCGGACGATGTCGTAAACCGTCAGAAAATAATGCTCGTAGTGCATGTCCCCAATGAGCGCCAGTTCGTGCTCGATCTGGGCCTGGACGGTGGCAGGGATGCCTCTGGGGAAGCGGTGGTGCGCACCGATGTAGGTTTCACTGCGCAGGTATTCCGCAGGAGAGACGCCAGTCGGGACCACTTCATCGGGATACTCATAGCGCAACTCATCCAACGAGAACTGGCAGAGATTGGCGATGTGCAGCGATTCGGTCAGCAGCCGGTGCGGGTAGACATTGGCCAACCGTAGGCGCGAGCGCAGGTGCTGCTCTGCGTTGGGGGTCAGCTGATACCCGCAATCGGGGACGGCCTTGCGCAGGCGGATTGCGCTCAGCACGTCGTGGAGCGGCTTGCGCGACCGTACGTGCATCTGCACGTGGCCGGTGGCCACCACGCGCAGGTGATTGGCCGCGGCGGCTTCCATCACGCCAGCCCGATGGATGTCATCCATGGCGCGGTACAGCAGGGTCAGGCTTATCCACGCGCGACCTGGAAAGGTGGCGGTGATCCATGCGGCTTGGGGCTCCGGAAACGATGGAAACGATGTGCCGACGAGCAGCTTTAGCCCGTGCTTCTTGGCTTCGGCATGCGCCCGTACGATGCCGGCCAACGAGCATTCGTCGGTGATGGCGAGCGCGCTGTAGCCCAGTTGCACGGCGCGCTCGACCAGCTCTTCCGCGCGGGATGCGCCTTCAAGGAAGGAGAAATTAGAGAGGCAGTAAAGCTCGGCGTAGTCGGGCAAGCCGCCGCCGGTGCGTAGGGATTCCATGGCGCCACCTCACCCGAACAGCCCGTGCAGGTACCACGTGACCTCATCGCCGTCCCGGCTGCCCATGCGTTCCTGATAGACCCAGTAATGGGCGTGATCGCGACCCTCGGCCACGTAATAATCCCGCGTCACCAGCTCGCCGCTCCACCAACCGGCCTCGATGCGTTCCGGGGGAGACACCATGCGCAGGGGCGAGCCATAGAACGGGCGATGATCGCGGATCAGCAAGGCAATCGGCTTGTCCAGCAGCCAAGCCGGGCGGGGCAGGGCGGGCGCTTCCGCGCCAGGTCGGGGTTTCCCGACGGCCGGCACCCAGGTGTTGGCTACCTCCGGCCGGTAGTCCGCACGCAACTCCGGCCGCAGGATGTTGTCGGCGCCAAGCCGCGCCGCGAGCAGCTCCATCACCCGGGCGTGGTCCTCGGGCGTGCCGCCGGGCTCAGGAAATAGCGATTCGCTGGGCGGCGCCTTGGCCTGCACGTCGGTGACGGACAGGCGCACCGCGATCATGGGGGCATCCACCTGCAGCTGCGCCAGCCGCTCACGCAGCAAGCGCATCAGGTGATCCTCGCTCCAGCTGGGCTCTGCCAGCGCGATCTCGATGACGGTTGGCGCCAGCGCCTCGCGGCCGCGCTCGTGTTTGAGTTCCACCAGGACTTTGGTGACCGCCAGATGGTGCGCGGC
>NZ_JBFTLX010000153.1:0-17797 GCF_056396665.1 Cupriavidus sp. 05T313
CCAGCGGACTGCATGCATTCGTGCGCAGCAGCGTGACGGGAACGCGCGCATCGGACGAAAGATAGTTGCCCTCCAGGAAGTCCGGCGCATTGACGACCTTGCGCATCTGCGCCTTGAATTCGTCCGTTTGCGTCCATTTCCAGTACCGCATGAAGCACGCGAGGTAGTTCGGCCCCGCGCAGTTCTGCAGGTTCAGGCTGGCCGGCGGCGGCGGCGCCTTGCTGGAATGACAGCGTGCGCAGGTATCGGCAAACACGTTCTTGCCCTGTTCAAGCAGCGCGGCGCCGGCCGGCAACGACACGTCCGCCAGGAATGACGCACCGCCCGGCGCATCGCTCAGGTGGTCCGGCGGGGTCGATTTCAGCAGGAACAGCGCCGTATTGAAGGTGCCGGCTTCCGTCGCCTTCCAATAGCTCGAGTTCCTCTGCGCCACGGAAAGTTCGATGGGCGTGATGGACTTGCCGCCGAGGATAGGATTGAAGTGCAGCAGCCACTCCTCGCTGAACAGCCCGATATTCAGGTACACCCGGTTCAGGGCGCCCAGCACCCCGACCGAGTCGGCACCATCCTTGAGGACGTGCGGCGTCCATACCGTATCGGGCGGCGCGTAGAACTGCGTCAGCGCGCCGCTTTTCACGAAGTCGTTGATCTGCCGGTTGTTCAGCTCGCCGCCGGCCAGCTTCTCCTGCCCGATCCGCTTCGCCACGCCCATGCGCGCCATCAGGTCGTAGAGCGCGTTCATGGTCCTGGGGTTGTTGATGTTGTCCGTGGAGACCAGCGAGGTATCCATGGCGCCCGGCCGGAACGTATGCACGAGTTGGAACATGAAATTCTGCTGGCCTTCGCGCGTCGATGCATTGTGGATGAAGAGCCGGTCCACCCACATATACTGCGCGCCCACCGTGGAGCTCAGGTCGGCCCATTTCGGATGCGCCGGGTCCGCGGGCGGATGGACCGGGCTGGGGCCTGCGTGGCAGAAGCCGCAGGCCATGCCCACGCGATAGGGGCGCACCAGGTCGGCTCTGTTGTAGTAGGCCGGATCGGTGTAATAGCGCTGCGGATCCCACGCCTTTGCGGCCTTCTCGTCAAAAGCCGGATTGGGAAACAGGCGCAACCCGACGATGCCGGTGGGATAGCCGTAGTAGGAGCCGACCGGGAGCTTCGCGCCGTTCGAGAAAGTGGTGCCGCGCGCGCCGGTCCTGACCCCTGGATAGGCCTGTTCGTTTTCGAACGGATCGGCCGGGCAATCCTTCACCCGTTGGTCGAGCCATAGCCCGAAGCGTTGCGGATCGGGCGCGAGGGGCTTTTCGAAACAAGGCTCGTTGACCAGGCCGAGGGAGCTCCAGCGGGTGTCGCGCGAATAGCCCTGGCCGGGATGCGAGCTGATGGACTTGAGCAGGTCGAAGGCGCCGAACGTGAAGTTCGTCATGCCGTCCCAGAACCTGTCGTTGCCGCCACTCCAGACGAGCCACATATTGCGGCCCATGATCTCTTCCCTGGTCAGGGCGACACCACGATCCATATCGTGAAAATAGTCTTCCGCGGCGTGCCGGAACGACTCCGCGCCGCGGCCCGCCTGCTGCGCCTCGTCCAGGACGTGACCCGGTTCCGGTTTCGAACACCCGCCCACGGCGATCGAGCCAATCAACGCAATAACCAGAACGATAGCTCTGCTGCCTGGATTCACCGCCGCCCCTCCCTGCCCAAGAGAATCGGCCATTTATCGCGCTATGGCCTTGCACCCCGGAGTCTTGATAAACCTAGGAATGACCTGGGGATAAGTCAAGGAAATTGCTGCAACGCGGTTATTTCAGCGTCGTCGCCAGGAGTGCCGGAGTTGCCGAAAATGGTGGATCTGAAAATCCGGATGACGGCCTCCAGCCATGCCGAATGGCGCATGCAAGCGGTTATTGGACAGGATCGACGCCGTCATCGGCTCAAGGAAGCGGACCTTGCGAATACCACCGTTGCCGCCATGCCGCTGCCCGGCCCCACCCGATCCCGGCCGGATCTCATAGCTTTCCAGCCGCACCGGGAACCGCCATTCCAGCACCTCCGGATCGGTCAGGCGCGAGTTGGTCATATTGGTCTGCACCACGTCGCAGCCGCTAAAGCCCTGCCCGGCGCCGCTGCCACCCGAGATGGTCTCGTAATACTGGTAGCGATCGTTGCCGAAGGTGAAGTTGTTCATGGTGCCCTGGCTGGCCGCCACCACGCCAAGCGCGCCGTAAAGCGCGTTGGTGATGCAAGAGGAAGTTTCCACGTTGCCCGATACCACCGAAGCCGGATAACGCGGATTCAGCATCGAGCCCTCGGGAATGATCACCCTGATCGGCTTGAGGCAGCCGGCATTGAGCGGGATATCCTCGTTGACCAGCGTGCGGAACACATAGAGCACGGCCGCCATGCACACCGCGCGCGGCGCATTGAAGTTGTTGGACAACTGCGCCGACGTGCCGGTGAAGTCCACCACCGCTTCGCGCCGGACCTGGTCCACGGTGACGCGCACCCGGATCTGGGCGCCGTTGTCCAGCGGATAGCGATAGGCGCCGTCCTTGAGCGCGGTGATGACGCGGCGCACGGCTTCCTCGGCGTTGTCCTGCACGTGCCCCATATAGGCACGCACCACCGGCAGGCCGAACTGCACCACCATCTTGCGCAATTCCTCCACGCCCTTGGCGTTGGCCGCCACTTGGGCACGCAGGTCGGCCATGTTCTGGTCGATATTGCGGGCCGGGTAGCGCGCGCCGGCCAGCAGCGCGCGCATGCCGGCATCGTCAAGCACGCCGGCCTTCACCAGCGGGAAGTTGTCGATCATCACGCCTTCCTCCTCGACCACCGTGGAGTCCGGCGGCATCGAGCCCGGCGTGATGCCACCGATATCGGCGTGATGGCCGCGAGAGCCGACGTAGAAGAGAATCTCCGCGCCGGCCTCGTCGAAGACCGGCGTGATCACCGTGACGTCGGGCAAGTGCGTGCCGCCGTTGTACGGATCGTTCAGCACGTAGACATCGCCGTCGGCCATGCGACCGGCATTGCGCGCGATCACGGTCTTGATGCTCTCGCCCATCGAACCAAGATGCACCGGCATATGCGGGGCGTTGGCGATCAGGTTGCCGCCGGCATCGAAGATCGCGCAGGAGAAGTCGAGCCGCTCCTTGATGTTCACCGAGTACGCCGTGTTCTGCAGGCGCTGGCCCATCTGCTCGGCGATCGACATGAACAGGTTGTTGAAGACCTCCAGCATGACCGGATCGGCGTCGGTGCCCATCGCGCGCCGCCGGGGACGCGGCACGGCGCGGGTCAGCACCAGGTGGTCGCGCGCGGTCAGCTGGGCCTGCCAGCCGGGCTCCACCACCGTGGTGGCATTGCGCTCGGCGATGATGGCCGGTCCCGGCAGCACGTCGCCGGGTCGCAGCGCATCGCGCGGGAACAGCCCGGTATCGTGCCAGTTGCCGCCGCTGAACATGCGCACCTGCTCCGCCGGCACCGGGCCGCCTGCGCGCGGCGGCGGCTCGGGCAGCTTTTCCTCGGGCGGTTCGCTGCTGCCGATGGCTTCCACCGACACGGCTTCCACCACCAGCGGCTTGCCTTGCATCAGGAAGGCATAGCGCTGCCGATAGGCCGCATCGAACGCGGCCTGCATGGCAGCCTGACTGCCGAATGGCACCACCAGCGCCGAATCCGTGCCCTCATAGCGCAGGTGCGCGCGGCGCACCACGTCGATCTGCGCCTCGGCCACCTCCTGCTCCAGCAACTCCCGGCGCGCCTCGCCTGCCAGCGTATCGAGCACAGCCTGCAGCACGGGCAGCGCCGCAGCGTCGAGCCGCGCCTCCACCGCCCGCTCGCGCATCGCGGTGCGGTCAGCCAGCCCCATGCCGTAGGCCGACAACACGCCGGCCAGCGGATGCACGAACACGGTCTGCATGCCAAGCGCGTCCGCCACCAGGCACGCATGCTGGCCGCCCGCGCCGCCGAAGGTGGTCAGCGTGTAGCCCGTCACGTCGTGGCCGCGCTGCACCGATATCTGCTTGATCGCATTGGCCATATTGCCCACGGCGATCTCGATGAAGCCCTCGGCCACCTGCTCGGCGCTGCGCGCATCGCCGGTGGCGGCTGACACGGCTTGCGCCAGCGCATCGAACTTCGCCACCACCACATCGCGATCCAGCGCCGCATCGGCGCGCGGGCCGAACACCGCGGGGAAATGGCCCGGCTGGATCTTGCCGAGCATGACGTTGCAGTCGGTCACCGCCAGCGGGCCGCCGCGCCGGTAGCTCGCCGGCCCGGGATTGGCGCCGGCGGAATCCGGGCCGACGCGGAAGCGGCTGCCGTCGAAATGCAGGATGGAGCCCCCGCCCGCGGCCACCGTGTGGATGCTCATCATGGGCGCGCGCATGCGCACGCCCGCCACGCTGGTTTCGAACACGCGCTCGAAATCGTTGGGATGGCTGCCGTTGAAATGCGAGACATCGGTGGACGTGCCGCCCATGTCGAAGCCGATGATGCGCCCGAAACCGGCGCTCTGCGACGAACGCACCATGCCGACGATGCCGCCGGCCGGGCCGGACAGGATGGCGTCCTTGCCCTGGAAGCGGTGCGCATCGGTCAGGCCGCCGCTGCTCTGCATGAATTGCAGCCGCACACCCGGCATCTGCTGCTCCACCTGTTCCACGTAGCGGCGCAGGATCGGCGACAGGTAGGCATCCACCACCGTGGTATCGCCCCGCGAGACCAGCTTCATCAGCGGCGACACCTGGTGCGACACGGAAATCTGCGTGAAGCCGGTCTGCCGCGCGATCCGCGCCGCCGCCAGCTCGTGCGCCGCTTGCCGGTAGCCGTGCAGGAACACGATGGCGATGGCGCGGATGCCGCTGTCGAACACGCGCCGCATATCGGCGCGCAGCGATGCCTCGTCGAGCGGCGTCACCGTTTCGCCCCGCGCGTCCAGGCGTTCGCCCACCTCCACCACTTCGCGGTAGAGCAGCTCCGGCAGCACGATATTCAGGTCGAACAGCCGGGGCCGGTTCTGGTAGGCGATGCGCAGCGCGTCCCGGAAACCGCGCGTGATGAACAGCGCCACCGGCTCGCCCTTGCGTTCCAGCAAGGCATTGGTCGCCACCGTGGTGCCCATCTTCACCACCTCCACCTGCGCCGGCGTGACTGGCTCGTCGGCCGCCAGCCCGAGCAGGTGGCGGATGCCGGCCACGGCGGCGTCGCTGTATTGCTCCGGATTCTCGGACAGCAGCTTGTGCGTGACCACCGTACCGTCCGGCCTGAGCCCGACCACATCGGTAAAGGTGCCGCCGCGGTCGATCCAGAATTGCCAGCGGCGGCGATCCGAGACATTGGCGGCGGAGAATGGCAGCGACATATGGGAGATTCCTTGCAGCGGTGTGATGGCAATGTCGGGGAAAAACCTGGAACGTCAGGCAAGCGATTCCCGTAGCAGCCCGGCCCCGGGCCGCTACGGAAGTCGCCGCTGCATCGGCAAGGGCGGTTACAGCGACGTGGCCGAGCGCGCGGCCTGCTCGTACAGGCCGGTCAGCACACGCAGCAGTCGTGCCAGCTCGCCGATCTCGGCGTTCTCCGCGCTGCCCGCGGAGAAATTGCTGGTCAGGCACTGCTCCCGGATCTCGCGGTAGCGCGCGCAGGCTTCCGTGCCGGCTGGCGTGGTGATGTAGGTGGCTTCCTTGCCGACCCGCTCGCCCTCCACCAGCGCCAGGCCCTGCAGCTTCTTGAGCGCGTAGGTGACGAGGTGGGTGTCCTCCACATTGAGCACAAAGCAGATATCGGCCAGCCGCTTGGGACGCGCGCGGTGGTTGACATGGTGGAGCACCAGCACATCCAGGAAAGTCAGGTCGCGCACGCCGGAGGCGCCCATGCAGCGCACCACCCAGCGGCTATAGGCGTTGTAGGCCGTGTTCAGGCCGAACTCGAACTCGGACAGTTCCGGGCTGCGCTCGGACACCAGGTGCGAAGACGACACGATATTCGGCCCGGACGATCGCGCAAACGCGCTGGCCGCGGACCGCGCGGACGCCTCGTTCCCGCTGCCGTCGTCGTCGGCCCGGGCTGGCTCGGATGCTGGCTTACGCGCCATGTCTTCACTCCTTTCGTGGGTTGGTGCCTGGACGGTATGACAAGGATGACTAGGTATATCCCCGATGCCGCCGCCACCATATTTGGCTTGACAGTTTATTAACAAATTATGAGGATAAACACAAAATAAATCCAAGCAAAACATCGGGGATGTCACCGTGGATTCTGCACGAAAACAGGGCGGAGAAAGCGATTCACGCACTATCCCAGGGACCTTCTCGCGCCCGGCAACGGGCTGGTTGCGCGGTGCGAATGCACTGGATAGACTCGATCCGAACCCTCCTGAGCGCGATTGAGCGCGAGCCCAATGTCCACGGATATCCATACATTACAGACAAAACTTCGCGATGGCGCGACTTCGCGGGCCGACGTGATCGCTGAAGCGGAGCAGCTTGCGCAGGCGCCGGCGGCCAATGCCGTCTTCCTGCGCACCACCTTCGACGCCGCGGCGCAGGTAGCGCGGGCGGCCGACGCCGCCAGCCTGGCCGGCAAGCCCCTGCATCCCCTGGCGGGCCTGCCGGTCTCGGTCAAGGACCTGTTCAATATCGCCGGCGAAGCCACGCACGCCGGCTCACCGGTACGCAGCGACGCGGCGGCAGCCACGGCCGATGCCACGGTGGTGCGCCGGCTGCGCGACAGCGGCGCGGCCCTGGTGGGCCGCACCAACATGACGGAGTTCGCCTTCTCCGGCGTGGGCATCAACCCGCATTTCGGCACGCCCGTGAACCCGGCGGATGCGCAGGTGGCACGTATTCCCGGCGGGTCGTCCTCCGGCGCCGCCGTCTCCGTGGCGCTGGGCCTGGCAGTGGCCGGGCTGGGCAGCGATACCGGCGGTTCCATCCGCATCCCTGCGGCCCTGTGCGGCCTGGCCGGCTTCAAGCCCACTGCCCGCCGCGTGCCGCTGGACGGCGCCTTCCCGCTGTCTTACACCCTGGATACCGCCTGCGCCATGGCGCGCACGGTGCATGACTGCGTCCTGGTGGACAGCGTGATCGCCGACGAGGCTGTCATCCCGGCCATCAAGGCCGCGGCCGGCATTCGCCTGGCCATCCCGCGCCAGTACCTGCTGGACGACCTCGACCCCGTCGTGGCGCGCGCCTTCGACCGTGCCCTGGGCCGGTTGTCCGCGGCCGGCGTGCAGATCGAGCACATCGACCTGCCCGAACTGACCGAACTGCCCGCCATCAACGCCGCGGGCGGCTTCACCGCCGCCGAGGCCTATGCCATCCACCGCCACGCGCTGGCCACCCGGCGCGAGCAATACGACCCCCGCGTAGCCTCGCGCATCGACCGCGGCGCCAGCATGGGCGCAGCCGACTATGTCGACCTTATGCGCGCCCGCGCCGACTGGATCGCGCGGGTTGCGGCGCGCATCGGCGGCTTCGACGCCGTGGCCTGCCCCACCGTGCCGATGGTGGCGCCGCCGATCGCCCCGCTGGTGGCGGACGATGCCCTGTTCTTCCGCACCAATGCCCTGCTGCTGCGCAATACCTCGGCCTTCAACTTCCTTGACGGCTGTTCGATCTCGCTGCCCTGCCACCAGCCCGACGAATTGCCGGTCGGCCTGATGCTCTCGCACGGTGCGCTGCGCGACGCGCAACTGCTGGGCACGGCAATTGCATTGGAATCCATCGTCAAGCCGGCCGCCTGAGGCGCCGGGCCAAGCCGCACACCGCCGTGCAATCCATGAGCCAGGTTGCACGGGCAGCAAAGATAAGAAACAAAAGTCAAAGACAGACAAAGACGTATCAGCCAAAACGATCAACCAGGAGAGATCGATGCAAGGGAAGGCAACACTGAAGTACATGCTGCTGGGCGGGGTGCTTGCCACCTCCTCCGTCATGATGTCCGCCGCGCAAGCCGAGACCAAATGGGACCTGCCGACCGGCTACCCGGTCAGCAACCTGCACACCGAGAACCTGCAGCAAATGGCCAGCGACGTGGAGAAGGCCACCGGCGGCAAGCTGAAGATCGTGATCCACCCCAACGGTTCGCTGCTCAAGGCCAACGAGATCAAGCGCGGCGTGCAGACCGGCCAGGTCCAGATGGGCGAGATCCTGATGTCGCTGCTGGCCAACGAGAACCCGGTGTTCGGCGTGGATGCGGTGCCCTTCCTGGCCACCAGCTACCAGGACTCCTACAAGCTGTGGCAGGCCTCGCGCGCTGTCACCGACAAGGTGCTCGACAAGCAAGGCCTGAAACTGCTGTACGCGGTGGCCTGGCCGCCGCAAGGCATCTACGCCAACAAGCCGCTCAACAACGCGGGCGACATGAAGGGCCTGAAGTGGCGCGCCTATAACCCCGCCACCTCCAAGATCGCCGAGCTCGTGGGCGCGCAGCCGGTGACGATCCAGGCCGCCGACCTCGCCCAGGCGCTGGCGACGGGCACTGTGAACTCCTTCATGTCCTCGGGCGCCACCGGCGTCGACACCAAGGTGTGGGAGAGCGTGAAGTACTTCTACACCGTCGATGCCTGGCTGCCCAAGAACATGCTGGTGGTCAGCAAGAAGTCTTTCGCCGCGCTGGACAAGCCGACCCAGGACGCCCTGCTCAAGACCGTTGCCGAGGCCGAGAAGCGCGGCTGGCAGGTATCGGAGCAGAAAACGCGTGAGTACCTGGCCGTGCTCGGCAAGAACGGCATGACGGTGCAGCCGCCCTCGCCCCAGCTCAAGCAGGACATGCAGAAAGTTGGCCAGGTGATGGTGGACGAATGGGCCAAGGGCGCCGGCGACGACGGCAAGGCCATTCTCGACGCCTACAAGAAGTAAGCGAAGTAGCGAGAAACAAGCGATCCGTATCCGGCCGCGGCGGCACTGCCTGCCGCCACGGCCACTGCTGCCGCAGCATCCCGCGCCCTTTTTTCACCGCATTCTCCCTCCCCTCTCGCCATGGAAGCTCCTTCCGTCAACAAGCGCTGGCTGGACCGGCTGCTTGACCTGTTCGCCGTGCTCGGCGCGCTATGCATTCTCGGGGTCTGCATCATCATGATCCTGATGTCGTTCTCGCGCGAGACCACCATCATCTTCAAGGGCGGCGACGACATCGTTGCGTGGCTGTGCGCCGCTTCCGCCTTCCTCGTCCTTGGCCAGACCTTCCAGCATGGCGGCATCGTGCGCGTGGAAATGTTGCTGGAGGCCGTCAAACCGCGCATGCGCTGGTGGCTCGAACTGGTCTCGCTGGTCATCTGCGCGGTGTTCGCCGCCTATGCCACCTGGGCCTTGTTCTCCTTCGCCTGGCAGAGCTGGGAGATCGGCGATGTCTCGCAGGGCCAGATCGTGGTGCCGCTGTGGATTCCGCAGAGCTTCGCGGTGCTGGGCTGTGCCGGCTTCATGCTGGCAGTGCTCGACGAACTGCAGCGCGTGGCGCGCCGGCAAAAGCCGCGCTACCAGCTGGCGCAGGAAGCCAAGCTGGCCGCCGGCGATTTCGGGGAGACCGTCTGATGAGCACCGTCCTGATTTCCCTGATCCTGCTGGTGGTGATGATCGTCTTCCTGGTCATCGGCGCGTGGATTCCGGTTGCCATCGCCGTCACCTCCTGGGTGGGGCTGGTGGTCTTCGCCGACCGCGATGCGCTGGTCAATCTGGCCAATGCCTGGTGGTCGTCCAGCGCTTCCTATACGCTGGCATCGCTGCCGCTCTTTGTCTGGATGGGCGAGATACTCTTCCGCACCAAGCTGTCCGAGCAGATGTTCAACGGGCTGTCGCCCTGGCTGAACTGGCTGCCGGGGCGGCTGATGCACGTCAACATCCTGGGGTGCGGCATCTTCGGCTCCGTGTCGGGCTCGTCGGCCGCCACCTGCGCCACCATCGCCAAATCCGCGCTGCCCGAACTGACACGGCGCGGCTACGACGAGCGCGTCACGCTGGGCTCGCTGTCGTGCGCCGGCACGCTCGGCATCCTGATTCCGCCTTCGATCACCATGGTGGTCTATGCGGTCTCGGCCGATGTGTCGATCATCCGCGTGTTCCTGGCCGGCTTCCTGCCCGGCCTGCTGCTGATGCTGCTGTTCTCCGGCTATATCGTGGTGTGGGCGCTCTCGAACCCGGACAAGACGCCGCAGGCGGAACGCTTCGACTGGCGCTCGCGGCTCGCCTCGATCCGCCAGCTGATGCCCTGCATCGTGCTCATCGCCTTTATCACCTGGATCATGATCACCGGCTACTCCACCGCCACGGAAGCCGCGGCATACGGCGTGGTGGCTTCGCTGGCGCTGGCGTGGGTGGGCGGATCGCTGACGCGCAAGGCCTTCTGGGAGAGCCTGATGTCGGCCACCCGGCTGACCGCGATGATCATGTTCGTCCTGGGCGCCACCTCCTTCCTGTCGGTGACCATGAGCTTCACGGGCATCCCGCGCGCGCTGGCGGAATGGGTGGCCGCGATGCACCTGTCGCCATGGGCGCTGATCGCCGTGCTGACGGTGATCTATATCCTGCTGGGGACCGCGCTCGACGGCATTTCCATGATCGCGCTGACCACCGCCACGGTGCTGCCGATGGTGCAGGCGGCGGGTTTCGATCTGGTATGGTTCGGGATATTCATCGTGCTGCTGGTGGAAATCGCCGAAGTGACGCCGCCGGTGGGGTTCAACCTGTTCGTGCTGCAGAGCATGRCAGGCAAGGACAGCAACTACATAGCCCGGGTGTCGCTGCCATTCTTCATGATGATGGTGGTGGCGATCGCCATCGTCACCGTGTGGCCGGAAATCGTCACCTGGCTGCCCGACGTGGTCATGCAAAAAGAGTTGAAGTAGCCATCGACAGCGAGGGCCGGTCCGGCCCTCAACGGAGTGCCATGCATGTGATCGTGATCGGCGCCGGCGTGATCGGCGTCTGCTCCGCCTGGTACCTGCGCGAAGCCGGCTTCGAAGTGACCGTGGTCGAACGGCGCGCCGCGCCGGCGCAGGAATCCAGCTTCGGCAATGCCGGCGTGATCGCGCCCGGCTACGTTACCCCGTGGGCCGCGCCCGGCATGCCGGGCAAGGTGCTGCGCAACCTCTTTGCCAGCACCTCGCCCGTGCTGTTCCGGCCCAGCGCCGATCCGGCCATGTGGCGCTGGATCGCGCGCTGGCTGGGCGAATGCACGCTGGAGCGCTACCGTGTCAACAAGCTGCGCATGCAGCGCCTGGCCTTCTACAGCCGGGAATGCCTGCACACGCTGCGCAGCCAGCTGGAGATCGACTACGAGCAGTCGCAAGGCTACCTGCAACTGTTCCGCACCGAGCGCGACCGGAGCCTGGCCGAACCGGCGCTGGCCTTGCTGCGCGAGCACAAGGTGCCGCACCGGCTGGTCGATGCCGCTGGCTGCCGGGGCATCGAGCCCGGCCTCACCACCGACACGCCGCTGGCCGGCGGGCTGCACCTGCCCGAGGACGAATCCGGCAACTGCCCGATGTTCGTGCGCCGGCTGCGCATGCTGGCGGAAGCCGCCGGCGTGCGCTTCGTCATGGACAGCCACGCCTGTGCGCTGCGGCCGCTGCCGGGCGGCAAGCTCGCGCTGGACCTGCGCGCCGGCGCTGCCGGCGCCACGCGCGAAACACGCACCGCCGATCGCGTACTGGTGAGCGCCGGCGTCGCCAGCGCCGCCTTGCTGCGCCCGCTTGGCCTGCGCATCCCGCTCTACCCGGTCAAAGGCTACTCCGCCACGGTGCAGGTCAGCGACGAACTGCAGGCGCCGCTGGCCGCGCTGATGGACGAGTCGTACAAGGTGGCCGTCACGCGCATGGGCAACCGCATGCGGATTGCCGGCACCGCCGAACTCGGCTCGCGCAAGCTCGACCTGCGCCCCGCCGCCATCAACACCTTGCTCAAGGTGGCGCGCGACTGGTTTCCCGTCGCCGGCCACTATGACAACGCCACGCTATGGGCCGGCGCCCGCCCCATGCTGCCTGACGGCCCGCCGCTGATTGGCGCCACCGCCGTGCCCGGCCTTTTTCTCAACCTGGGTCACGGCTCCACGGGCTGGGCCATGGCATGCGGCTCCGGCCGCATCGCCGCCGACCTGATCGCGGGCAACCACCCCGGCATCGACCTGGACGGCCTGACCCCCGCCCGCTATGGCTTAGGCCCGCGCTGACCATGCAAACCCCTACCCAGATCCCGCCCACGCACGCGCCAGCCACGGTACTGCCCACCGACGCCTGGCTGCCCCTGGACACCGCCAGCGCCAGCGAGATCCCGCTTTACGGCGTGGCGGCCATCCGCCAGGTCGAAGCCACCGCCATGGCCAGCCTGCCCGCCT
This sequence comes from Cupriavidus sp. 05T313, assembly GCF_056396665.1. NCBI lineage: Bacteria > Pseudomonadati > Pseudomonadota > Betaproteobacteria > Burkholderiales > Burkholderiaceae > Cupriavidus > Cupriavidus sp. 05T313. The sequence continues at coordinate 12,340 of NZ_JBFTLX010000153.1, forward strand.
TCGAACTGATGACGCGGGCAGGAAATACCGCGGCCGCCTGGCTGGCACACCATGCCCCGGCTGGCCCGCTGCTGTTGCTGGCCGGACCCGGCAACAACGGCGGCGACGCATTGGTGGCCGCCACCCGTCTGCACCAGGCCGGGCGCCAGGTCCAGGTGTGGCTGACCGCCGAGCCCGATCGCCTGCCCGCCGACGCCGGCCGCGCCTGGCTCGAGGCGCGCGCGGCGGGCGTCACGCTGCGCGCGCTGCCGGAGACGGCCTGCCACGGCACCCTGCCTGCGATTCCCGGGGATACCCGCGCGCTGGTCGACGGACTGCTCGGCATCGGCCTGAACCGTGCCGCCGATGGCTTTATGGCGCAGTGGATCGCGCATCTGGCGGACTCAGAGTTGCCGGTGTTCGCGCTCGACATCCCGAGCGGGCTGTTCGCCGATACCGGCGGCGGCGCGCCGGCGGTCCGCGCCTGCCGCACGCTGACCTTCATTGCGGCCAAGCCGGGCCTGCTGACGCTCGATGGACGCGATTGCGCGGGTGAAGTCGATATCGCCCCGCTGGGCCTGCCCTACCCCCCGGCCCAGCCGGCCTGCGCCACGGTCAACGTGCCGGCTTCGTTCGCCAGGGCACTGCCCGCGCGCCGCCATGCCACCAACAAGGGCACGTTCGGCTCGCTCGCCGTGATCGGCGGCGGCATCGGCATGACCGGCGCGCCGCTGCTCGGCGCGCGCGCCGCGCTGCACCTTGGCGCCGGGCGCGTGCACATCGGCTTCCTGGCGCAGCCCGCGCCGCTGCTAGACCCCGTGCAACCGGAACTGATGCTGCACCCGATCGCGGAGATCGCGCTGTCTGCCATGTCCGCGCTGGTGGTCGGCCCGGGCATGGGCACCGGCACGGCGGCACGCGAGCAGTTCGCGCAACTGCTGCACGGCAGCGCCTGCGCCGCCGAGTTGCCCGCCCTGGTACTGGACGCCGACGCGCTGAACCTGCTCGCCTCGGATGCCGCGCTGGCTGCCATGCTGGAGGGCAGCCCGCTGGTGCGCGTGATGACACCCCACCCGCTCGAAGCCGCCCGGCTGGCCGGCCTCGGCGTGGCGGAAATCCAGCGCGACCGCCTGGCGGCGGCACGCTTGCTGGCCACGCAATGGCAGGCCGTGATCGTGCTCAAAGGCTCCGGCACAGTGATCGCGGCGCCACCGGACGCCAGCGGCAACGTAGCGCTGTCGGTCAACCCGACCGGCAACGCCGGGCTAGCGACTGCCGGCACCGGCGACGTGCTGGCCGGCATGATCGGCGCCCTGCTCGCCCAGGGCATGCCGGCGCTACAAGCGGCGCAGGCGGCGGTCTGGCTGCACGGACGCGCCGCCGACCAACTTGTGGCTCACGGCACAGGCCCCGCCGGACTCACCGCCAGCGAGCTCTACACGCCGATGCGCAGCCTGTTCAATGCCTTGCTGCGAGATCCGCGCGGCTCATGAACAAGGCCACCGACAGCGTTACCCGGCTGTCCGCCGCAAGCGCGACAGCCACTTCGCCGGCCCGGCGCCAGTTGCTCACCGGCATTGCCCTGCTGGTGCTCGGCCAGTGGATCCTCAGCCTGCTGGACGCCAGCAGCAAGACGTTGACGCAGCAAGGCCTGCCGGTGGCAGCGGTAGCCTGGGTGCGCTATGTCGGCCATGTGATCGCCATCTTCCTGCTGCTAGGGCCGGCGCGCTTCCGCCAGCAATGGCGTCCGGTAAAGCCCGGCCTGCAATGGCTGCGCGGCGGGCTGATGCTGGTTTCGACCCTGGTGTTCTTCAGCGTGCTCAAGCTGATGCCGCTGGCCGAGGCCACCGCGCTCAATTTCTGTGCCCCGCTCTTCGTGGTGGCGCTGTCGCCCTGGCTGCTCGGCGAGCGGCCGGGACGGCATGCGCGCGTCAGCCGCTGGAGTGGCGTGGCGATCGGCTTCGCCGGCATGCTGATCGTGGTGCGGCCGGGCGGCGAGCTGAGCGGGGCGGGTATTGCGCTGGGCCTGCTGTCCGCGCTGGTGTTCGCGCTGATGCAGATGCTGACGCGACGCATCGCCGCGCACGACGCCCCCATGACCACCCTGATCCAGAGTGGCGTCACCGGCGCCGCCCTGACCACGCTGCTGGTGCCCTTTTTCTGGTTCCACGCGGTGCCCACGCCCCTGCAAGCGGTGCTGCTGGTGAGCACCGGCATCACCGGTTCGGTTGGACATTATTTTGTGATCCGGGCGTTCCAGTATGCCGATGCCTCGTTTCTCAGCCCCTTTCTCTATTTGCAGATCCTGTCGGCCACGACGATCGGCTACCTGGCATTCGGCCAGTTGCCGGACTGGATCACGGCGCTGGGCGTGGCGGTGATCTGCGCCGGCGGCGTGTGTGTGGCGGGAGGGGAATCGGCATTGCGCGCGGTCGCCCGCCGGCTTGGCCGCCCGGGCTGATGTCAGAACACCACCGATAGCCGGAAAGGATTCGCCCTGCTATTGTTTCCGCTAATGGCATGAATGCTGTGCTTTGCTGCCAAATCCTAAAGTCGCGCCAAAAGTGCGCGTTATACTTAAGCCGCTCCCGACGGCCGGACCAGGCCCGCCAAACGGCCTGCCCGGGAACAATAAAATATGGCTGAAACCTAGCTTAGAACGGTACTTCCGCGCTGGCCTTCAAGAATTACGCACGCATGCCCACAGACCTACACGCCTGGCACTCTCTCCTGCAACATCACGACGCCATTCGCGAGACGCCGATGCGCGAGTGGTTCGCCGACGGCGCCGCCAGCCAGCGCGTCAAGCAGTTCTCGCTGGAAGCCGCAGGCCTGTATCTCGACTACTCGAAAAACCGCATTACGCCACAGACCGTGGCATTGCTGATGCAGCTGGCGGACGAAGCCGGCGTACCCAAGCGCCGGGATGCCATGTTCGCGGGCGACCACATCAATGCCACCGAGGACCGCGCGGTGCTGCACATTGCGTTGCGCGCCGGTCCCGACGCAAGCTTCAAGGTGGATGGCAAGCCGGTGATGCCCGCCATCCACGACGTACTGAACCGCATGCGGGTGTTCTCGGAACGCGTGCGCAGCGGCGACTGGACCGGCGCCACGGGCAAGCGCATCACGGACGTCATCAATATCGGCATCGGCGGCTCGGACCTCGGCCCGCGCATGGTGTGCCGCGCGCTCTCCCACCTGGCGGGCAACGGGCCGCGCATGCATTTCGTCTCCAATGTGGACGGCACCGAACTGGCCGAGACCCTGGATCGGCTCGACCCTGAGCAGACCCTGGTGATTGTCTGCTCGAAGACCTTCACCACGCTGGAAACCATGGCCAACGCCTGTAGCGCGCGCCAGTGGTTCCTTGACAGGGGCGTGGCCAGGAACCAGCTGGCCAGCCATTTCGCCGCCGTATCCACCAACGTGGAGGCGGTGCGCGCTTTCGGCATCGACCCCGCGCATATGTTCGAATTCTGGGACTGGATCGGCGGACGCTTCTCGCTGTGGTCCTCGGTCGGGCTGTCGATCGCACTGGCGGTGGGCTTCGATGCCTTCGCCGACCTGCTGGCCGGCGGCCGCGCCATGGACGAGCATTTCAGCAGTGCGCCGCTGGAGCGGAACATGCCGGTCGTGCTGGGCATGATCGGCATCTGGTACCGCAATTTCTTCGGCATGCCGACCAGTTGCATGGCACCGTATTCGACCTCGCTCGAATTGTTTCCCGCCTTCCTGCAGCAACTGGAAATGGAGAGCAACGGCAAATCCGTCCAGCTCGATGGCCGGCACGTGCGCGCCCATACCGCGCCGGTGGTCTGGGGCTCCGCCGGCACCAACGGCCAGCATGCTTATTTCCAGCTGATCCACCAGGGCTCGCAGATCGTGCCGGTGGATTTCGTGGCTCCGCTGCGGCCCCCGCGCGTCCTGCCCGGCCATCATGCCAAGCTGCTTGCCAATTGCTTTGCCCAGGCCGAGGCGCTCATGCGCGGGCGCACCGCGGAGGAACTGCGCGCGAGCGGCCTGAGCGATGAAATCCGCATCGCCCACATGGTGTTCGAGGGCAATCGCCCAAGCAACACGCTGCTGATGGAAGACGTCACGCCACACACGCTCGGCGCGCTGATCGCGCTTTATGAGCACCGCACCTTTGTGCAGGGCGTGGTGTGGAACATCAATTCATTCGACCAATGGGGCGTGGAACTGGGCAAGATCCTGGCCAAGCCGATCGAGTGCGAGCTCACTGGCGAGGCCAACGCGGCCGCCAGTGGCCAGGAGCCTGCGCACGATGCCTCCACCAGCGCCCTGATCGCGCGGGCGCGGGCGGCACTGGGCAACGCCTGACGCTGGCCCAGCGCCTACACGGGGGCCGTCATCCATTCGTCGCTGGCCACGCGGCCGGCGTCGATGGTCAGGATGCGCCCGCAGCGGGCTGCCACGGAGCGATCGTGCGTGACCAGCACCAGCGTTGAGCCGGCATCGCGATTGAGCTCGAACATCAACGCAATCACGGCCTCGCCGGTAGCCGTGTCGAGACTGCCGGTAGGCTCGTCGGCAAAGAGGATATCGGGACGCGCCACAAAGGCGCGCGCCAGCGCCACGCGYTGCTGCTCGCCGCCGGAGAGCGTGCGCGGATAGTGGGACAGGCGCCCGCCCAGTCCTACCCGCGCAAGCATGTCGGCGGCGCGCTCGCGGACACCGGCGGTTTCGCCGCGCAACTCCAGCGGCAGCATCACGTTCTCCAGGGCATTCAGGTGCCCGACCAGCTGGAAAGACTGGAACACAAAGCCCACATGGCGCCCGCGCTGCGCGGCGCGCTGGTCTTCGTCGAGCTGGAACAGGTCCTGGCCATTGAGCCTGACGGTGCCCGTGGTAGGCAGGTCCAGGCCCGCCAGCAAGCCAAGCAGGGTTGACTTGCCCGAGCCGGATGCGCCGACAATGGCCAGCGTTTCGCCGGGCGTGACGGAAAACGTGACGTCATGCAAAATCGTCAGCGAACCCGTCGTGTCGGCTACGGTCTTTCCTAATGACTCGACTGCAAGAATGGATGAAGACATGAGCAAGAAGTTCTGGTGCGGTTGGCGAAAGCTGGCGCTGGCGGTATGCACGGCCACGCTGCTGCCTGCGGCGGCGCCGATGGCCCGGGCGGCAGCGCCCGCCATCCTGGTGCTGGGCGACAGCCTGTCCGCGGAATACGGCATCGCGCGCGATGCCGGCTGGGTCAAGCTGCTGGAGACGCGGTTGCGGGCGGAGCGTTTCGATTATAGCGTCGTGAATGCCAGCATCAGCGGCGAGACCACGGTAGGCGGCAAGACACGCCTGCCCGACCTGCTGGCGCGGCACCACCCTGCGGTGGTCATCGTCGAACTGGGCGCCAACGATGCCTTGCGCGGCCTGCCGCTGCAGACCACCGAGGCCAACCTGCGCAGCATCGTCGCCAGCGCGCAGCAAGCCAAGGCCGGCGTGCTGCTCGTGGGGA
>NZ_JBFTLX010000154.1:0-16164 GCF_056396665.1 Cupriavidus sp. 05T313
GCGGAAAAGAGGGACCCATGTTTGAGTATCGCCTTAAGGCGATGCGAGTTTGGGTCCCGGCCGCTCTTTTCGTCGGATCCCGAGGGGGTGTCGCCCCATCCGGCGCGCCTTCTTTGCCTACTTTCTTGGCAAGACAAGAAAGTAGGTCGCCCCCCGCAGGGGGGTGAAACCGCCTTTGACTTTGCAGTTAAGCAGTTAAGCAGTTAAGCAGTTGACTTTGACACTAGACCCGATCAACCACCAACACCTCCTGAAAGGCCCGCCCCCAACCCCCACCCAACCATGACCACCCTCCCAACCCCTCTGGCCACGCCGCCCATCACCGCCCTGAACCACCTCCTGGAACAGGAACCCTGGGCCACCTCCATGCTCCAGCCCTTCGCGGGCCGCGTCATCCGCTTCGACGCCGCCGCGTTCACGCTCGCATTGAAGGTGACGGCGCAGGGCCTGACGGAACTGGCGCAAGCCGATGAGATCCCGGCAGTCACGCTAACCGTGCCCTTGCAGCAATGGCCGCTGGTGGCGTCGGACGTGGCGGGCGGCGGCCAGGCAGCCGCGATGAAGCACGTGCGCATCGAGGGCGATGCCGAGTTGGCCAACGCGGTATCCGCGCTGGCGCGCAGCCTGCGCTGGGACGCGGCCGAGGACCTGTCGCGCGCGTTGCGCGGCCTGCTGGGCGGCCCGGTCAGCGACAGCGTGGCGCAACGGATGGTGGACGGCGCGCAGCAAGTCCATGCGCAAGTCACGCGGCTGGGCCGCACGCTGGTGGACAATGTGACCGAATACCTGCTCGACGAGCAGCCAACCCTGGTGCGGCACGTCGCGCTGGACGAGTTCGGCGCCGGCGTGAGCGCGCTGCGCGACGATCTGGCCCGGCTGGAAAAGCGGCTGGAGAAGCTCGAGCAGCGCAGCCGGTCCGGGCGGGGCTCGGCAGGCGGTTCCGGCACGCTGCCTTCCGCTCACCGCTGATCGCCGATTGCAACTGATCATCCGCCAGCCGACACTGGCCAATCCGCACCGCCCCCAATACTGAAGAACCTGCATGACCCGCTTCCTGCGCCTTTGCAAGATCGTTTTCGTCATCCTCTACTACGGCCTCGACGAGCTCGTACTGTCGGGTTTCAAGAGCCGCCGCATCCGCTTCCTGGTGCGCGTCATCACCATCGGCCGCAAGCTCGACATGCCGCGCGGCGAGCGGCTGCGGCTGGCGCTCACACGCCTGGGCCCGATTTTCGTCAAGTTCGGCCAGGTGCTTTCCACCCGGCGCGACCTGATGCCGGCGGACATTGCCGACGAGCTTGCCAAGCTGCAGGACCAGGTGCCGCCATTCGATTCGGTGGTGGCGGTCAAGATCATCGAGCGCTCGCTGGGCCGGCCGCTGTCCATGCTGTTCGAGAGCTTCGACCACAAGCCGGTGGCCAGCGCCTCGATCGCCCAGGTGCATTTCGCCACCTTGAAGGGCGGTCCCAGCGAGGGGCGCGAAGTGGCGGTGAAAGTCCTGCGCCCCGGCATGCTTCCGGTCATCGACAGCGACCTGGCGTTGATGCGCGACCTCGCGGCCTGGCTGGAGCGTTTCTGGGCCGACGGCAAGCGCCTCAAGCCACGCGAGGTGGTTGCCGAGTTCGACAAATACCTGCACGACGAACTCGACCTGATGATCGAGGCGGCCAATGCCAGCCAGCTGCGCCGCAATTTCGCCGATACCAAGCTGCTGCTCGTGCCCGAGGTGTTCTGGGACTTCTGCAGCAGCGAGGTGTTCGTGATGGAGCGCATGCACGGCATCCCCATCTCGCGCACCGAATCGCTCAAGGCGGCCGGCGTCGACATGCACCTGCTGGCCGAGGAGGGGGTGGAGATCTTCTTCACCCAGGTGTTCCGCGACGGCTTCTTCCATGCCGACATGCACCCTGGCAACATCCTGGTGTCGGTGGCGCCGCAGAGTTTCGGCCGCTATATCGCGCTGGACTTCGGCATCGTCGGCGCGCTTTCCGAGTTCGACAAGAATTACCTGGCGCAGAATTTCATCGCCTTCTTCCGGCGCGACTACCATCGCGTGGCCCTGCTGCACGTGGAATCGGGCTGGGTGCCGCCGAACACGCGGGTGGAGGAGCTGGAAAGCGCAGTGCGCGCTTGCTGCGAGCCCTATTTCGACAAGCCGCTCAAGGAGATCTCGCTGGGCATGGTGCTGATGCGCCTGTTCCAGACCTCGCGCCGCTTCAATGTCGAGATCCAGCCGCAGCTGGTGCTGTTGCAGAAGACCTTGCTGAACATCGAAGGGCTGGGCCGCCAGTTGGATCCCGACCTGGACCTGTGGAAGACCGCCAAGCCCTTTCTCGAGAAGTGGATGCACGAGCAGGTGGGCTGGAAGGGCGCCTGGGAGCGGATCCAGGTGGAGGCGCCGCAATGGGCCAAGATGCTGCCCGACTTCCCGCGCCTGGCGCATCAGTTCCTGGAGCGCCGCGCGCTGGTCGACAACAGCCAGCAAGAGCGGCTGCTGACCGCCCTGATCACAGAGCAGCGCCGCACCAACCGCCTGGTCGGCACGGCGTTGCTGTTGGTGGGAGGCTTTGTCGCTGGCGTGGTGCTGACCGAATTGCTGGCCTGGGTTGGCTATTGGTAGCGCCTGCAGCGGCACAGCTAGCATGAACAAAGGCAATTGAATATAGAGACAGTCGAGGCGCGCTTGACCAAATCCGATAACACCGCCGGCAAGCCCGGCGCTACGCCAGCCTTCGCCACCCGCAACGCGGCCGATCCGGCCTTCTGGGACGAGCGCTTCGAGAAAGGGTTCATGCCATGGGACCTGGGCGGCGTGCCGGCCGATTTCGAGGCCTTCGCCAGCGCGATGGCGCCGTGCCCGACGCTGGTCCCTGGCTGTGGCAATGGCTGGGAAGCCGGCTGGCTCCATGCGCGAGGGTGGCCGGTGGCCGCCATCGATTTCTCGCCGGAGGCAGTGGCGAGCGCGCGGCGCGCGCTGGGGCCTGCCGGGGCTATCGTGCACGAGGCGGATTTCTTTGCGTTCACGCCCAAGCCGGCCTGCCAGCTCATCTACGAACGTGCCTTCCTGTGCGCCTTGCCGCCAGCCATGCGGGCTGCCTATGGCCGGCGCGTGGCGGAGTTGCTGCCGCCAGGCGGCCTGCTGGCCGGCTACTTCTTCCTGGATGAAACGCGCGGCGGGCCGCCCTTCGCGATGCCCGAGGCGGAACTGCGCGCGCTGCTTGCGCCGGCATTCGAGCTGGTGGAGGCGCGTGCCGCCACCGGCTCGCCGCCGGTGTTCGCCGGCCGCGAGCATTGGCAGGTCTGGCGCCGCCGGGCCTAGGCGCCGGTTTTTCCCCTTAGCCGCGCACGCGGCCGTTGTGCTTGTCGTGGTAGATCGCCCGGCTGTCGCGGTTTTCGGCGCGCTGGATGCCGCGTTGTTCGGCCGCGCCCACGTGGCCATTGGCGCCGGCACGCGCTTCGCGCCGGTCGACGTGGGCCTGGCCGYGTTCGAGCTTGCCGGCTTCGCGGTTGGTCAGCGAGCCGTTGGCCACGCCGTTCTGGATGCGTTGCTCCTGATTGATATTGCGTTGCACCTCGGCCTGCATGCGCTGCGATGACAGGCTGGCGGGGTTGCCGCTGATGCCGTTATGCGTGTCGCGCGAGATATCGCGGCTCACATTGTTCTCGGCACGCTGGATCGACGCCTGCTCGCGCGGCGAGACTGAGCCGTTGGCAAGGGCATGCGCTTCCATGCGATCGACCCGCGCGGTCTGCTTTTGCAGGCTGGCCGCCTCGCGCGTGCTCAGGCTGCCGGATTGCAGGCCATTCTCGATACGCTGCTCCTGGTTGACGTTGCGCTGCACATCCTGCGCGACCGCCGCGGTCTGGGCGCTGGCCAGACCGGCGCCGAGCAGGCCGGCGGCAATCATCAGGGTCTTGAGCATCAGGGTTTGGCGGTTCGGCATGGTGTTCTCCTTTTCCTTTCGGGGACGTGGGCGGCAGCGCGGCTCGTGGGCTGGTTGCCCGATTTCTGCTGCCGTTCCGCTCTAATGCGCGGCGGGCGAGACGCGCTGACGCAAGCTTTGTAATCCGTGTAACCGCCCGTTATCCGGCCCCTTCCGCACCATGGCGGGGCGCCGCGGCCGATGGTCCCGACCGGAGGCGGGAGGCGGTCTTGTCACCTGTGGCGCGTGCGCTGCATTGATGCCGGCAATTTCCGCATGGCGGGGATTTTTCTTCGCCCGGCACGGTCTGCATCGCTATAATCCGCGTTTTGATTCGGCTACGACCGCAGGCTAGATCAGCCACCCATGCGGCCCCGACCGATGAATTGGACTCCGGGCAGGGCAGGGGAACGCATCCCGCTCACCGGCAACCGGTTTTTCGCCGCAAGGGCATTTTTGGGATAGGCAGCAGCATGCTGATCTGGTTCGTCATCATCTACTGGGTAATCTCTGTCGGCATCGGCCTGTGGGCCGCGCTGCGCGTACGCAACGCCACCGACTTCGCGGTGGCCGGCCGCAGCCTGCCGTTCTATATCGTCACCGCCACCGTGTTCGCCACGTGGTTCGGCTCGGAGACGGTGCTGGGCATCCCCGCGGTCTTTCTCAAGGAAGGCCTGTCCGGGGTGGTGTCCGATCCCTTCGGTTCTTCGCTCTGCCTGATCCTGGTCGGCTTGTTCTTCGCGCGTCCGCTATACCGGATGAACCTGCTCACCATTGGCGATTACTACCACAACCGCTACGGGCGGCTGGCCGAGGTGCTGACCACGCTGTGCATCGTGATGTCCTACCTGGGCTGGGTCGCCGCGCAGATCAAGGCGCTTGGCCTGGTGTTCTTCACCGTCTCGGACGGCACCCTGTCGCAGGAAACCGGCATGATGATCGGCGCCGCCAGCGTGCTGGTCTACACGCTGTTTGGCGGCATGTGGGCGGTGGYGGTGACCGACTTCCTCCAGATGATCATCATCGTGATCGGCATGTTGTATATCGGCTACGAGGTCAGCGGCCAGGCCGGCGGCGTGGCGGCGGTGGTGTCGCACGCGGCGGCGGCCGGCAAGTTCGAGTTCCTGCCCTCGCTGGACCTGATACAGATCATCGGTTTCGCGGCGGCGCTGTTCACCATGATGCTGGGGTCGATCCCGCAGCAGGACGTGTTCCAGCGCGTGACCTCGTCGCGCACCGAGAAGATTGCCGGACGCGCCTCGGTGCTGGGCGGCGTGCTGTATTTCTGCTTTGCCTTTATCCCGATGTTCCTGGCCTATTCGGCCACCATGATCGATCCGGAGATGGTGCAGAAGTACATCAACACCGATTCGCAACTGATCCTGCCCAAGCTGATCCTGACGCACGCGCCCATGTTCGCCCAGGTGATGTTCTTCGGCGCGCTGTTGTCCGCCATCAAGAGCTGCGCTTCGGCGACGCTGCTGGCGCCGTCCGTTACCTTCGCCGAGAACATCCTGCGGCCGTATTTCCGCCATCTCGACGACCGCCGTTTCCTGCGCGTGATGCAGGCGGTGGTGCTGGTGTTCGCGGTGCTGGTGACGCTGTTCGCGCTGAACTCGCATCTTTCCATCTTCCATATGGTGGAGAATGCCTACAAAGTCACATTGGTATCGTCGTTCGTGCCACTGGCCTTCGGCATGTTCTGGAAACCGGCCACCCGCCAGGGCGGGCTGGCCGCCATCCTCCTGGGCCTGACTTCCTGGCTGTGCTGCGAGATCGCCTTCGCCGACGCGGCGGTGCCGCCGCAGATGGTCGGTTTGCTGTTCTCCATCGGCGGCATGGTCTTCGGTTCGCTGCTGCCGCAGTGGATCGGCGACCATCCGCGCGTCGAGGAAGTGCATCTGGCCTGACCGATGCGGCGCCGCGCGTGGTGCGCGTGCCTCTGGCGGCATTTCTGGCCCTTTTTCAGCCGGCCCGCTGTTCTCAGAACGGTTTATAATTCAAGGCTTTGCACCGCAAGGTGGCGCACGGGAGCGGCAACTTCCCCGTCGGCGCGACTGCGCGGTCCCCCCATTTTCCGTTCCAGAATCCTCGCGGAGTGCCACTTATGCCGATCTATGCCTATCGTTGCGACGCCTGCGGCCACGGGCGCGATGTGCTGCAGAAAATGAGCGATGCGCCGCTCACTGACTGCACATCCTGCGGCGCAACGGGCACGTTCAAGAAACAACTGACCGCCGCGGGCTTCCAGCTCAAGGGTTCGGGCTGGTACGTCACCGACTTCCGTGGCGGCAGCGGCGGCACCGCCGCGGCTCCCGCCGGTGCTGCCCCGGCCGCCGCCGCCGGCGCGGCCGATAGCGGCAGCGCTGCCGCGGCTGCGCCTTCCTCCGGCGACGCGTCCGGCTCCGCCAGCACGGCCACCGCAAGCGCCGCCGGCGGTTGCGGCAGCGCCTGCGCTTGCCATTGAAGGCAGAACGCGCCGTGGCAGCGAAGAAAACGTCCGCCCTCAAGACCTGGTTCCTGACCGGGCTGCTGGTGCTGGTGCCGCTGGGCATCACGCTCTGGGTGCTGAATCTCGTCATCGGCACCATGGACCAGAGCCTGGCGCTGCTGCCGGAAGCCTGGCAGCCCGACAAGCTGTTCGGCCGGCGCATCCTGGGCCTGGGCGCGATCCTGACGGTCGTGTTCATCCTGCTGGTGGGGCTGCTGGCCCACAACTTCATCGGCCAGCGGCTGGTGCGCTGGTGGGAAGCGCTGTTGCGCCATATCCCGGTGGTGGGGCCGATCTACACCAGCGTCAAGCAGGTATCCGACACGCTGCTGTCCTCGTCCGGCAATGCCTTTCGCAAGGCCTTGCTGGTGCAGTATCCGCGTGAAGGCTCGTGGACCATCGCCTTCCTGACCGGGCGGCCCGGCGGCGATGTGCAGAATCACCTGCAGGGCGAATATGTCAGCGTCTACGTGCCGACCACGCCCAATCCGACCTCGGGCTTCTTCCTGATGATGCCCAAGGCCGATACCATCGAACTCGACATGACCGTCGACGCCGCGCTGAAGTACATCGTCTCGATGGGCGTGGTGGCGCCGACCGAGCTGCCGCGCAAGAGCGGCCCGGTGCGCGCTGGCGAGGCGGATGCCGAAGCCCTCGCCGAGTCCGCCGACTCTTCGCATTCAAATTGATCGCCGGCCGCATCGGCGGCCGCGTTATTCCTGGAATTCTCCTATGTCCATGCGTACTCACTACTGCGGTCTCGTGACCGAACAACTGACGGGCCAGGAAGTGGCCCTGACCGGCTGGGTGCASCGYCGCCGCGAYCACGGCGGCGTGATCTTCATYGACCYGCGCGACCGCGAAGGCCTKGTGCAGGTGGTATGCGATCCCGATCGCCCAGAGATGTTCAAGGCCGCCGAAGAGATTCGCAACGAGTTCTGCATCCGCGTCACCGGCAAGGTCCGTGCACGTCCGGAAGGCACCGAGAACGCCAACCTGACCTCCGGCAAGATTGAGGTGCTGTGCCATGAGCTGACCGTGCTCAACCCGTCGGTCACGCCCCCGTTCCAGCTCGACGACGACAACCTGTCCGAGACCACCCGCCTGACCCACCGCGTGCTCGACCTGCGCCGCCCGCAGATGCAGTACAACCTGCGCCTGCGCTACAAGGTGGCCATGGAAGTGCGCAAGTACCTGGACGCGCAAGGCTTTATCGACATCGAGACGCCGATGCTGGGCAAGAGCACGCCCGAAGGCGCGCGCGACTACCTGGTGCCCTCGCGGACCAACCCGGGCCACTTCTTCGCGCTGCCGCAGTCGCCGCAGATCTTCAAGCAGATGCTGATGGTGTCGGGCTTCGACCGCTACTACCAGATCACCAAGTGCTTCCGCGACGAGGACCTGCGTGCCGACCGCCAGCCCGAGTTCACGCAGATCGACTGCGAGACCTCGTTCCTGAACGAGCAGGAGATCCGCGACCTGTTCGAGGACATGATGCGCACGGTGTTCAAGAACGCCATCGACGTCGACCTGGACGCCAGCTTCCCGGTGATGGAATTCCGCGAGGCCATGGCCCGTTTCGGTTCGGACAAGCCTGACCTGCGCGTCAAGCTCGAATTCACCGAACTGACCGACGCCATGAAGGACGTCGATTTCAAGGTGTTCTCCGGCCCCGCCAACAGCGAGAACGGCCGCGTGGTCGGCCTGTGCGTGCCGGGCGGCGCCGCCATCTCGCGCAGCGAGATCGATGCTTACACCCAGTTCGTCGCCATCTACGGCGCCAAGGGCCTGGCCTGGATCAAGGTCAACGAAGTGGCCAAGGGCCGCGACGGCCTGCAATCGCCGATCGTCAAGAACCTGCATGACGCGGCCATCGCCGAGATCCTGAAGCGCACCGGCGCCAAGGATGGCGACATCATCTTCTTCGGCGCCGACAAGGCCAAGGTCGTCAACGACGCCATCGGCGGCCTGCGCCTGAAGATCGGCCACTCCGAGTTCGGCAAGACCCACGGCCTGTTCGAGGACGTGTGGAAGCCGCTGTGGGTGATCGACTTCCCGATGTTCGAGTACGACGAGGAAGACGCCCGCTGGGTCGCCATGCACCACCCGTTCACCAGCCCCAAGGACGAGCACCTGCAATACCTGGAAACCGATCCGGGCAAATGCATCGCCAAGGCCTATGACATGGTCCTGAACGGCTGGGAAATGGGCGGTGGCTCGGTGCGGATCTTCCGCGAGGACGTGCAGAGCAAGGTGTTCCGCGCCCTGAAGATCGGCGAGGAAGAAGCACGCGCCAAGTTCGGCTACCTGCTGGACGCGCTGCAATACGGCGCGCCCCCGCACGGCGGCCTGGCCTTCGGCCTGGACCGCATCGTCACCATGATGGCCGGCGCCGATTCGATCCGCGACGTGATCGCCTTCCCCAAGACCCAGCGCGCCCAAGACTTGCTGACGCAAGCGCCGAGCGCGGTCGACGAGAAGCAGCTGCGCGAGCTGCATATCCGCTTGCGTGCCGCGGAGCCGAAGACGGCCTGAGCCGGGGTTTCGACTGCCTGAGGAAGGGCCGCGCGCAAGCGCGGCCCTTCTTGTTTTTCCGGGCGTATCAGATGCTCGTCGCGGTCGCGGGCAAGCTGGCCTCTCGCGCTCGCCCTGCCAGCATCACGCAAATCAGCGATAGTGCCGCAAATCCCGCATAGAAGACCGCCATCGGCCACCACTGCGGAAAGAACCTGTCCGCCAGCAGTGTCGCCAGCAGCGGAGTCAGGCCGCCGGCGAAGGCGCCGCACACCTGGTACGACAGCGAGATGGCGGTGTAGCGGATGCGCGCGGCGAACATGCCGGTGACAAAGCCGGCAATGACGGCGTAGTAGCCCGATTCACACAACGTGGCGATGGCGATGCCCAGGAACACCGTGTGCGGCTGGCCAGTGCGAACCAGGGGCAGCATGACGAACGGCACGGCGATGGCGCATGCCGCAACGACGGCCAGCACGCGCCGGGTGCCGAAGCGGTCGGCCAGATGCGCCGCGCCCAGTTGCACGAAGAACTGCAGCACCGCCACCCAGAACATGCAGTCGAGAATCATCTCCCGGTCCAGCGCAAGGTACTGCGTGGCATAAGAGATCATGAAGATGTTGCTGAAGTAGACCCCGGCGATGCCGTACACGTTGGCGCCGATCGCCAGCACGATCAGCGGCCACGCGCGTAGCGCTTCGGCCAGCGGCTGGCTGGCCACGTCGCCGGTGGCCTGCATCGCCTCGAATTCCGGCGATTCGTTGACCGACAGCCGGATCGCGAAGCCAACCGCCAGCAGCACCGCGCTGGCCAGGAAGGGCAGGCGCCAGCCCCATTGCATGAGGGCGTCGTGATCGAGCCGGCTGATGGCGCTGAAGGCCAGCATCGACAGGATCAGCCCGCCCGCGCTGCCAAGTTGCGCGAACGAGGCGAAGAAGGTGCGCCGGCCGGCCGGCGCGTGCTCGCCTGCCAGCAACACCGCGCCGCCCCACTCGCCGCCGACCGCGATGCCCTGCAGTACGCGCAACGCCACCAGCGCCACGGGCGCGATCCATCCGGCCTGCGCATAGGTCGGCAGGCAGCCGATCAGTACCGTGGCGATGGCCATCAAGGACAGCGTGCCCATGAGCGCGCGCTTGCGCCCAAGGCGATCGCCGATGCGCCCGAACAGAACGCCACCAACGGGCCGCGCCAGAAAGCCGATGGCGAACGAGCCGAACGAGGCCAGCAGGCTCAGCAGGCGGCTCTCGCCGGGAAAGAACAGCGGTCCGAAAACCAGCGCCGCGGCCGTGGCGTAACTGTAGAAATCGTACCACTCGATGGTGGTGCCGACGAACGATGCCAGGGCCGCGCGGCGCGGTTGGGGGGCAGGCTGCTTGGTCTGCATGGTGGGTCTCCTGTTTATGGCTTTGGCGAAGGCATCAGGCGTCGCGGTATTCGACGCCGGGCACCACGCACAGCAGTTCGAACGCCAGATTGGCCCCGAGCAGCGCCGTGGTGCCAAACGGGTCATAGGGCGGCGATACCTCGACCAGGTCGGCGCCGACGATATCCAGCCCGCGCGCGCCACGCACGATCTCCAACGCCTGTGGCACCGTCAGTCCGCCAATCTCCGGCGTGCCGGTGCCGGGAGCGTAGGCAGGGTCGATGCCGTCGATATCGAAAGTGATGTAGACCGGGCCGCCCCGCAGGCGCGCGCCGACTTCCTCCATCAGCGGTGCCAGCGAGCGGTGCCAGCATGCTTCGGCAGTAACCACCTGAAATCCCTGCTGGCGGCACCAGTCGAAATCCTCGGCGGCATAGCCGGTGCCGCGCAGGCCGATCTGCACCACACGGCCGCAATCGAGCAGCCCTTCCTCCACCGCGCGGCGGAACGGCGTGCCGTGCGCGATCTTCTCGCCGAACATGGTGTCGTTCACATCGGCATGCGCATCGACATGGATCAGTCCGACGCGGCCATACCTGGCGTGCATGGCGCGCAGGATCGGCAGCGTGACGGTGTGGTCGCCGCCCAGCCCGACCGGGCGGCACCCCGTGGCGATGATGTCGCGGTACGCCGCCTCGATGCGCGCGATGGAATCGTGCAGGTTGTATGGATTGGTCGCCACGTCGCCGATATCGGCCACGCGCAGCGAATCGAACGGGGCGGCGCGCGTGGCCATGTTGTAGGGGCGCAGCAGCACGGATTCGGCCCGGATCTGGCGGGGCCCCAGCCGCGCGCCGTTGCGGTTGGACGTGCCCAGGTCGAACGGCACGCCGACAAAGCAGGCATCCAGCCCGGCGGTGCTGCCGGCGGCGGGCAGCCGCATCATGGTGGCGATGCCGCCAAAGCGCGGCATGGCGTTGCCGGACATCGGCTGGAAGGGTTCGGCAGCGCCGGCCGGGTTGCGTAGCAGCTTTGCATTCATGGCGATCGATTCATCATGCCGCGCCCGGTGGCATGTCATGGTGGAGGGATCTGAATTCTTGCTGATTGTTTTGACGCGTAGAATGCGAAACTTCTGAACCAAACATTGATCCGGATCGATGTACCAACCATGCTGGGACAACCCTCCGATCTTGACCTGCGCCTGATCCGCGTTTTCCTGGCGGTAGTGGACGCCAACGGCATCACACCCGCGCAGGCGACGCTCAACGTCAGCCAGTCCACCATCAGCACGCAGCTTTCAACGCTGGAAACACGGCTGGGCTACCGGCTGTGTGAACGCGGGCGCAGCGGTTTCCGGCTGACTCCGCGCGGCCGGCAATTCGTCGAATCCGGGCGCAAGCTGCTGACGGCGCTGGATGTCTTTGGCGCAGAAGCGCGCAAGGTGGGGCGCACGCTGGTGGGCACGCTCAACCTGGGCTTGATCGGGCATACGCCGGTGAGCGCCAATGCGCGCATCAGCCAGGCAATCGAGTGCTTCCGCCAACGCGACGAATCCGTGCACTTCTCGGTGTCGGTGCGTTCGCCGGGGGAACTGGAAGGATTGCTGCTGGACGGCAAGATCCACATGGGTATCGGCTACTTCTGGCATCGCGTGCCCGCGCTGGACTACACCACCATCTTTCACGAGACCCAGCTTGCCTATGCCGGACGCGGCCATCCGCTTTTTGCCGAGGCCGGGCGCATCGACCCGGCGGTCACGCTCGGCCATGCGTGGGCCTGGCGCAGCTATCCGCTGCCGGAGGCCGCGGGCTCGCCGGCAGACCGGCTGGTGACGGCGATGGCGGACAACATGGAGGCAGTGGCGATGCTGGTGCTGTCCGGCCGGCACCTGGGCTATTTGCCGGCACATTTCGCGGCCCCCTACGTGCTGCAGGGCCAGTTGGCCCCGCTCGCGCCGGACGCGATGCGCTATGAGGTACCGTTCGACATGGTGGTGCGCCGCAAGCCGCACGGGAGCGATTTGCTGGACGCCTTCATCGCCGACATGAAGGCGGCGCACGCCTGACGCGCGGCTGCTCCTGTGGGGTCTGGTGATCCTCTTCCGCGCGCGCCGGCCATTCGGCACCCCGTGCCTGGTTTCCAATTGTTACATCGCGGAACGAAGCCCCCTCCTGTCCAGTCTTCTCCCTTTATAGCGCCAAGCCGCAAGCCCATTTCGAAGGCGCACCGGCCGCGCGGGAGGAATTTGCCGTGCACCTGGATGTAGAACTGATTCGCCAGTTTTTGCTGGCCCATGCCGAGACCATCGTCACCTGGCTTGTCGCCGGGCTGGCGATGATGCTGCTGGCGCGTTTCGAATTGCGGCGCGCGGTGCGCCGCTCGGCGGTGGCCATGTCGGAGTCCGTGGCGACCACGGTGGCGGCCTGCGTGCCGGATATCGCGCATGCGGCGCAGACCGGCGGCGGTGCCGTGCCAATGCCGGAACCGGTGGAGATGCAGCGCGCCGAAGCCCTGCGCCGGGTGGCGCTGGATACGGTGGGAACGGTCATGGCGCGCGGACGCTGGCTGGAAGACCTGGGCAACCTGCGCCTGGCCGACGACGCCCTGGTTCAGGGCAGCCGCGCCGGCGGCGCGGATCCGCTGCTTGTCGTAGCGCCCCAGCCGGTGGTACAGGCTTACCTGCTGGCGCAGCGTACCTTCGACGAGCACGCGGCGCACCTGCGCGACGAGCGCCGCGAGGCACTACGCCTGCAGGACGGATTACAGGCGCTGGCGGCGGAGGCCACCCATATCGAGCAGGAAACCGGCAGCATCGTGATGCGCTTCGAGCAGGTCAACGCGCAAGCGGCCCAGGGCGTGGACGCGGGCGACTACCAGCGCTTCCTGATCCAGAAGTACAACGCGCTCGGCGTGCGCGAAAAGGAGATAGCGCAGGAACGCTTGCAATTGCAGGCGCAACTGCGGGAATGCGCCGAACGCCTTGCCGCGCATGCGCACGCGGCTTCGCGCGAGTACACCCAGGCGCTCACGCCGCTGATGCAGCAACTACGCGCCGCATGGGGCCACGGCGACTCTCCCGGCGTCTTCGAGACCTGGCTGCGCGAGGCGCCGGTCCAGTCCAGCGTCCACGCTGCTTGAGTGTCGTCCGGGCGCCGGAAGCCACGGGAAGCGTTGCCAGGTTCCAGCCGCGCCTGATCCGTCCCCTCCCATCATGCATCCAGCCCRTGAGACCGTTCCGGCGACCATGTTTCCCATGGCGGCCGGGTGCATCTGCGGTAAGCTTGGGGACGCCGTTTGTCTTATCCCCATGTCCTACAAAATCCCTGAATCCGTCCTGGTCGTGGTCCACACGCCGGACCTGCAAGTGCTGTTGATCGAGCGCGCCGACCGGCCGGGTTACTGGCAGTCCGTCACCGGCAGCCTGGACGCGCCCGACGAGCCGCTGGCCGTGACGGCCGCCCGCGAAGTGGCGGAGGAAACCGGCATCATCGCCGCCGAGCATCAACTGGACGACTGGCAGCACACCATCGACTACGAGATCTATCCCCAGTGGCGCCACCGTTACGCCGCCGGCGTGACGCGCAACACCGAGCACTGGTTCGGCCTGCGCGTGGCGCAGCCGGTGCCGGTGACGCTGGCACCACGCGAGCACCTGCAATATCAGTGGCTGCCGTGGCGCGAGGCCGCCGCGCTCTGCTTCTCGAGCAGCAATGCGGAGGCGGTGCTGCAACTGGGCTGGCGCGTGCAGGGACAGCGCGCGGCCTGTGGAGCGGCCTCATGAGACTGCGCGTCGTTACCTACAACATTCACAAGGGCGTGACCGGCATCAAGGGCAAGTCGCGCATCCATAACGTGCGCGACGGCCTGCATGTGGTCAATGCCGACATCGTCTTCCTGCAGGAAGTGCAGGACCGCAATGACCGCCTGGTGGCGGCCGCCTTGTTCGACCCGGACTATACGCAGCTCAACTACCTGGCCACCGATGCCTACCCGCACTCGGTGTATGGGCGCAATGCGGTGTACGACCACGGGCACCACGGCAATGCCATCCTGTCGCGCCATCCGATCCTGATGTCGGAAAACCTCGACATCTCCGACCATCGCTTCGAGCAGCGCGGCCTGCTGCATGCGGTGGCGGATATGAACGGCGTCGAGGCCCATCTGATCTGCGTGCATTTCGGGCTGTTCGCCCGCAGCCGCGCGCGCCAGGCGGAGGCGCTGGTCAAGCGCGTGTGCGACGTGGTGCCGGCCGAAGCGCCGCTGGTGATCGCCGGCGATTTCAACGACTGGAACCACCGCCTCGACAACCTGATCTGCACCACGCTGGGGGCGACGGAAGTTTCCCATGCGGGCGGTGCACGGCTGCACACTTTTCCCAGCCACATGCCTTGGTGGCAACTCGACCGCATCTATGTGCGCGGATTCGAGATCGAGCACGCCAGCGCGCTGACCGGCCGCGAATGGGCCCAGCGCTCTGACCACGTGCCGTTGATGGCCGAGCTTGCCCGCATTTCCGTCCCGGAGCGGCCGGTTGCCCACAAGGCCAAGGCCGGCATCTCTTCGTGAAGCCCCGCGCCGGCGCGCGGGTTGTCTTCAGGCCCCCATTTTTTCCAGCATGATTTCGATGAAGCGCGCCTGCTTGGGCAAAGGCCGCGGGTCGCGCGGATAAAGCAGGTGCACAGGCCTCGGCGCTGGCGTGGCGTCTTCCAGAAGCGGTACCAGCAGGCCTGCGGCGATGTCGGCCGCCAGCAGTACTTCAGGCTGCATGACGATGCCGCAGCCGGACAGCGCGGCGCGCCGCAACGCCTGGCCGTTATTGGCAGCGAGCGGCGCCGCCGCCATCCGCCCGGGACCGCCCTCGAATGCCGGCCAGCCCATGCCTTGTGGCCACAACAGGTGGTTCAGGCAGCGATGTCCGGCCAGGTCTGACAGGGAACGGGGATGGCCCGCCTGCGCCAGGTAGGCCGGCGCCGCGCAGATCGCCATGCGGTAGGGCCGCAAGGGGCGCGCGACCAGGTGGTCCGAACTGGCCAGCGCGCCGATGCGGACAGCAGCATCGAAACCGTCGGCAATCAGGTCGGTAAAGGCGTCGTCAAGCACCAGTTCCACCGTGACTTCCGGATAGTTCAGGAGGAACGCCGATACTGCCTCGGCGACCGCCGTCTCTCCCAGCGTCACCGGGGCGGTGACGCGCAAGCGCCCGCGCGGCTGGCTGTGCAGGCGTTCCGCAACGGTTTCCGCGTTGCGCACACGCTCCAGTATCAGCCGGCATTCCTCCAGGAACAGGCGCCCGGCTTCGGTCAGGCTCTGGCGCCGCGTGCTGCGTTGCAGCAGGCGCACGCCCAGATGGCGTTCGAGCTGGCCCACATGCTTGCCCACCATCACCGCCGACAGGCCCAGCGCATCGGCGCAGGCACTGAAGCTGCCGGCTTCGGCGGCGGCGGCGAAGACTTCCATGCTGCGTAGCTTGTCCACGGATTACTAATTAAAAGTTAGGTATCCGCAAAATCGTATCCCATTTATCCGTGCCTGGCCCACTTTCATAATCGGTTTTTGAAGCGGAGGGAAGGAATCCCCCGCACCATTGGCCTAATGGACGAACGGAGAGTGGGATGAAAATTATCGTGATCGGGGCCAGCGGCACCCTTGGCCAGGCGGTGGTCCAGAACCTGTCGGCGCGCCATGAAGTGGTGCGCGTCGGCAAGTCGGGTGGCGATCATCGGGTCGACCTGACGCAGCCCGGGTCGGTGCAGGCCTTGTTCGAATCGACCGGCCGGGTGGATGCCATCGTCGCCACCACCGGGAGCCTGTTTTTTGGCCCGCTCGCGCAGATGCGCGCCGAGGATTTCGCGATCGGGCTGCAAGAC
>NZ_JBFTLX010000155.1:0-16124 GCF_056396665.1 Cupriavidus sp. 05T313
ACCCATGGCAAGTTGCCTTTATCGCGGACTACACGCTTTCCAAGCGGACTGATGTCTACCTGACCACGGCATATTCAAAGAATGCGGGTCTGGGACTGGATTCCCCGATGATTGGCTTTGCTAACAGCCTTTCCCTTGGCAATAGCTACGCGCTTGCCAGCGGCCAAAGCAACATGCTCGGTGTCGCCGTAGGTATTCGCCACAAGTTCTGACGATAGTTCAACGGTATGTGACAAGGCCATATTTGCGCAGTGGCGCGGGCAGTCCCGCAGGGAAGCTCGCGTGCATCCAGCCCCACCCATGCTCTTTGTGCCGCTTCGGCGGCATTTTTTTTGGGTTCGGAGGTTCCTCGAAGTGCGCGATGGGGACCAGGGAAGAACCGGGCGAATAGCGATAGCCAGTGACAGCTCAGATCAAATCAGACGCCAAAGGCACGCATATCGCGATACCAACGGGAGCCACACCAGGATCATCGAGAGGACGGTTAGGCAGCGCAAGGGATGCGCTCCGATCAAAGACGGATGTCGCGTTACGCGAACACTTTCAGGCCCCTCAGCACGGCAGGCCTACGCGCAACCTCCCGATACCAGCGAGCAAGTTCTGGATGCTCGCTCCATTCGATGGCGTCGTGAAATGCGCGTGCAATGGTGAATGCCGCGATGTCGGCAACCGAAAACGACTCGCCTGCCATAAAAGCGGAAAATGCCAGGAACCGGCCGCCGTCAAGTAGTGCGGATACGGCGAGTTCGTTGATGGATTTCGCCTGGTCGGACGCTCCGATCTGTTGGAGCTTGAATGCCCCATGGCTCACCGCAATGACGTCGGTCAAAAAATAGAAGAACCGCTCGTACACCTTGGCCCGCGCGACTGGATCGGCCGGCAGCAGAGTGGTCGGAGAGGACTCTGCCGCGAACAAGATGATGGCGTTGGACTGCGCGAGGACAAACCCGGCGCCAGAGGCACGTTGGACAAGAACCGGAACCTTGCCGAAGGGGTTCAACGACCGTAGCTCCTGCCCCTGGTGCTCTCCAGTTGCCAAGTTGACGGGTCTTGCGGAATAGGCAATACCAGCCTCTTCCAGCGCGATGGCGGCACGGATGCAATTCCCGGTTTGGGCCCCGTACAACTCCAGTGCATTCTGCATATAGGCCCCTCTCTCCCTGCGATCATCACTAGATTGCCGCTCTGGAGTGTATATGAGATCCGGAACAAGGGCAGGGTCATCCATATGCCACCTCATGCCTGGCTGCGAATGCCATCAGGTTTCGATACGGTTCCGCGGCTTTCCCGTCGGCATCCCCGGCAAGTGGAACCGGCATTCCCATTCGTTTCCATTTTCGATGCCTGGCACGAGACGACAGGACCTTCATTCGCCCCCTCGATATCGATGAAATGTTCGTGGCGATCACGGTCCCGGCGCGCGCCATCGACTCAATCTGGCGTCTTCATGACAAACGCCGCCCCAGCGTTTCGGGCACCATCGCGAGTCCGATCAGCGAGACAACCCCGCAGCCAATGACATAGAGAGCCGGCGCGTTGGGGTTGCCCGTGACCTGCATCAGCATGGTCGAGAACAACTGCGCGAAGCCGCCGAACAGCGCGATCGCCACGTAATAGGTCACCGACATGCCGGTTGCGCGCAGCCGCTGCGGCAGCACCTCGCTGACCAGCACCATCGTGGCAGGAGACGTCATCGCCATCGGTACGGCCAGCAGCCCTACCACGATCAGCAGGCAGGTCAGGGATGGAATGCGGTTAAGGAGCGAGAAGGCCGGATAGATCATGACGAGCAGCGCCACCCGGGACCACCACACGACTTTCCGGCGCCCGACGCGATCGCAGAGCCAGCCGGACAGCGGTGCGAACACCGCCAGCACCAGGGAGGCGACGAAGCCTGCCCAGATGGCATCGCCGCGCGAGATGTGCAGCTGGAAGGTCGCGTAGTTGGCCAGGTAGAAGGCGATGACGTGGATCGAGGCCGCGAGGCCGATCATCAGCAGGACGCTCGCCACCAATTCGCGCCAATGCGCCCTCATCAGCTGGCGGCCGGCGCCCTTCTTCGACGCCTTCTTCGGCTCCGGCACCAGCGTCTCCTCCAGGCGGCGCCGGATGACCTGACCGATCGGAATCACCAGAATGCCAATCAGGAAGGCGACGCGCCACCCCCACGACTCAAGCGCGGAAGGCGGCAGCGCATTACTCAGCACCAGTGCGACCAAGGCAGCGAACACAGCGGCAACGCCCTGGCTGGATGCCTGCCAGCTAGTGTAGAAGCCGCGCGAGCGCTCATCCGCATACTCGAGCAGCATCGCGCTGGCGGAGCCCATCTCGCCGCCAATGGCGAAGCCCTGGATCAGGCGGGCGAGGATCATCAGCACGGGGGCAAGGACGCCGAGTTGGGCATAGGGCGGCGTCAGCACCAGAATCAGCGCGCTGAAGGCCATCAGCCACATCGAGAGCACCACTGCCGGCTTGCGGCCGACGCGGTCGGCATACGCACCGATCACCAGTCCGCCCAGTGGCCGCATCAGGTAACCGGCCCCGAACGTGCCGAAGGACAGCAGCAGCTGGCCGAGCGGATTGCCGACGGGAAAATACAGGGGAACGATCAGCAGGGCGAAGAAGTTGTAGACACCCGAGTCATACAATTCCAGGGCGCCGCCAATGGTAATGGCCGAAACGGCCGAAACCTTGGATAGCGGCTTGGGTGCCGTCGCGTTAGGCGTGGCGCATCGGGATGTGGCTCCCATCGCGGTTGGATCAGAGGGCATTGGTGTCTCCTGCCTTGCGGCGGTGGATCAGCGAGTACATGGCTCGCCGTCGGTAGTCGTTGCTGAGCGGATGGCAATCTCAGAGTCGAAGATTCAGTTGCCTGACCAGGCTTGCCCAACTCACCTGCTCCGCCCCGATCAGCGCGGAGAACTGCTCGGCCGTGCCGCCGGCGGGTTCAAAACCCTTGTTGGCGAGGCGCGCATGCACATCCGGCATATTCAGGGCTTTCACAATCTCGCCATTGAGCCGCGCCACGATGTTCTTCGGTGTCCCGGCTGGCGCGACCACGCCATACCATTCGGTTGAATCGACGCCCGGGAATCCCGCTTCCGCCATGGTCGGCACGTCCGGCAGCAGCGCCAGACGCCGTTTGCCGACCACCGCGAGTGCCTTGAGTTGCCCGGACTTGAGCAGTGGCTGGACCACCGGGAGGCCAGGGAACATCATCTGGATATGGCCGCCGATCATGTCCGTCAGCGCCGGCGGCGCACCCTTGTAAGGCACGTGCACGATATCGATGCCAGCCTGCTGCCTGAATGCTTCGCCGAGCAGGTGCAGCTGGGTTCCGGGCCCGGACGACGCGTAGCTGATCTGCCCCGGGCGGGCCTTGGCTTGCACGACCAGCTCCTTGACCGAGCTGGCCACGGCCGGGTTCACCACCAGCACATAGTTCAGCGTGACCAGCAAGCTCACCGGCGCGAAGCTCTTGACCGTGTCAAAAGGCAGGCCGCCATAGAGGCTYTGGTTGATGAGCATCGGGGTGGTCGCCACCAGCAGCGTATAGCCATCGGGCGCGGCCTTGGCGCCGGCCGCCGCGCCAATATTCCCGCCTGCCCCGGGCCGGTTGTCGACTATGACCTGCTGCCCGAGGCTGAGTGTCAGTTTCTCCGCAACAATCCGCGTGGCGACATCGACACTGCCTCCGGCCGGCCAGGGTACGATCATCCGGATCGGACGGCTGGGAAAGCCGTCCTGCGCCCAGGCCGGGGACAGGCTTGCCGCAAGCGTGATGACGCACAGAGCGCGCTGCGCGAGACGCCGTACGAATCTCATATGGATTCCCTGTATGTTGTTTCCATGAGGTAGCAACCCCGAAGGCAATGGCTCTGCGCTTCCGCACAGGTATCCGCTAATCCAGGCGCACCCCGGATTGCTTGACCACGATGGCCCACTTCTTCTGCTCGGCAGCGATAAACGTGCTGAACTGCTCGGGGGTGTTGCTGGCCGGTTCATAGCCTCTGCCGATCAACTGATCGCGGACACTTGGCATGTTCAGGGCTTTCCCGATCTCCGTGCTGAGACGAACCACGATCTCCTTCGGCGTCCCGGCAGGCGCCACCAGGCCATACCATTCGCTCGCCTCGATACCGGGAAACCCCGCTTCCGCCATGGTCGGCACATCCGGCAGCAAGGCCAGGCGCTGCTTGCTGGCGACCGCGATGGCTCTGAGCTGGCCGGATTTCATGAACGGCAACACCGCGGGAAGGCCGTGAAACATCATCTGGATATGGCCGCCTACCATGTCGGTCAGCGCCTGCGGCCCCCCCTTGTAAGGGGCGTGGATGACGTTGATGTGGGCGGCTTCCTTGAATGACTCTCCGATCAGGTGCTGTTGCGTCCCCGGCCCTGGCGATGCATAGCTCATCCGCCCCGGCTCCGACCTGGCGCGGGCCACCAGTTCCGTCACCGATTTCGCCACCGCCGGATTCACCACCAGCACATAGGGTGAACTGGCCAGCAGGCTGAGCGGTGCAAAATCCTTGCTCGTGTCGAAGGGCAGGTTGCTGTAGAGGCTCGGGTTGATCGTCATCGGCGCGCTTGCCACCAGCAGCGTATAGCCATCCGGCGCCGCCTTTGCGCCCATGCCCGCGCCGATATTGCCGGTGGCGCCGGGCCGGTTGTCCACCAGGACCTGCTGGCCAAGGCTGATGGAGAGCTTTTCCGCAACCGTACGGGTGACGGAGTCGACGCCGCCGCCAGCGGGCCACGGTACGATGATGCGAATCGGCTTGTTTGGGTACCCACCCTGCGCCCACGCGCCGGGGACGGTAGCAGCCAGTGCTATGGCGGACAGAAGCAGGCCTGCACGGCGCAGTACGAAGTTCATCACGGTCTCCAGTCTTTATAGTGTTTTGATGATGCTCTACACACAAATCTGCCTATGGGCACGCTGCCTTTAGCTCAGGCATTGGCCTTGCGCTTCGGCCCGGCTTCGCTCGGGGCGCCCTGCGCGTCATGCCACTGCGCCATCAGGCGCTCCCATCTGGCCCGCACAGCCACGAGATTGCGTGCCTTGACATGGCCATAGCCGCGGATGTCTTCCGGAAGGCGTGCGATTTCCAGTGCCAGATCGAGATTCTGTTGCGACAGCGTCGGCAGAAGCGCTTCGATGCTCTTGCGGTACTCGCCAATCAGTGCTCGCTCCACCTTGCGTTCCCCGGTGTAGCCGAAGGCGTCGAACGGGGTACCCCGCAGGCCTTTCATCTGGGCCATCACGCGGAACGCAGTGCGCATCCACGAACCAAATGGCCGCTTGACGAGTTCGCCCTTCTCGTTCTTCCTGGCCATCATCGGCGGTGCGAGATGGTGGACCAGCTTGAAGTCGCCTTCGAACATCGCGGCAACCTTCCCGATGAAGGCCGGGTCGGTATGCAGCCGCGCCACCTCGTACTCATCCTTGTAGGCCATCAGCTTGAACAGGTAGCGTGCGACCGCTTCGGTGACCTTGCTGCTGCCGAGGCGCGACTCCACCGCCTGCACCCTGGCGACAAAATCTTCATACTGCGCGGCATAGGCGCGGTTCTGGTAGCTGACGAGGAACTCGGCGCGCTTGTCGATGAAATCGCCGAGCGATGGCTTCCTGACGAACTGAACCACCTGGGCATCGGCGGATCGCACCGGCACCTTGGCCAGATCGTGCGCGCAGTGCCGGCCCCACTCAAAGGCCGCCTTGTTGTTGTCGACCTGCACGGCGTTGAGTTCGATCGCGCGCATCAGCGCTTCACGCGACAGCGGCACCCTGCCCTTCTGCCAGGCGTAGCCGAGCAGCATCAGGTTGGAGTAGATCGACTGGCCGAGCAATTGCGTCGCCACTTGCTCGGCATCGAAGATGCCGAAATGGCCTGCCTCGACGCCTTGCGCGATCGCCGCAATGGCCTGGTCGCTGTGAGACTGCCAGTCCGGATCGCGGACAAAGGCCGAAGTCGGCGTCACGTGGCTGTTGAGCACGACAAAGGTGCGGCCCTGCGACAGGGTCGCCAGCGTTGCCTTGCTGGCGCCGACCACCGTATCGGAGGCGATCACCAGGTCAGCCATGGCGACATCGACGCGCGTTGCGTGCAGGGCGTCGGGCCCGTCGGCAATCTGGATGTGGCTCCAGGTCGCGCCACCCATCTGCGCCATGCCGGTGGCATCCTGCGTGATCACGCTCTTGCCTTCCAGGTGGGCCGCCATGCCGAGTACCTGGCCGATGGTGACGATCCCCGTCCCGCCGACGCCCGCCACCACGATGCGCTGGGCCTTGGCGGCATCCGGCAGCTTCGGCTCGGGCAGTACCGGCATATCGGAGAGCTTCGCCTTGCGCGCCGCTTCCGGCTTCTTGAGCTTGCCGCCCTCCACCGTGACGAAACTCGGGCAGAAACCCTTGACGCAGGAAAAGTCCTTGTTGCAGGTGTTCTGGTTGATCTCCCGCTTGCGGCCGAACTCGGTTTCGAGCGGCTGTACCGCTACGCAGTTGCTCTCGACCGAACAATCCCCGCAGCCTTCGCAAACCAGCTCATTGATGATGACCCGCTTGTCCGGATCGACCATCGTGCCGCGCTTGCGTTCCCGCCGCTTCTTGGTGGCGCACGCCTGGTCGTAGATGATCACGGTGGCACCCTCGACCACCCGCAACTCGCGCTGCACGGCATCGAGCTCATCGCGGTGGCGTATGGTGACGCCCGGCGCCAGGTCCTTGACGACGGCATATTTCTGCGGCTCGTCGGTCACCACGACAATGCGCTTCGCTCCCTCCGACGCCAGTTCGCGCGTCATGCCCGGCACGTCCAGTTGCCCGTCGACCGGTTGCCCGCCCGTCATGGCAACGGCGCTGTTGTAGAGGATCTTGTAGGTGATATTGACGCCGGCATTGATCGATTGCCGCACCGCCAGCGATCCGGAGTGGTTGTACGTGCCGTCGCCAAGATTGGCGAACATGTGCGCGCGCTTGCTGAACGGCGCCTGCCCCATCCAGGGCACGCCCTCGCCGCCCATCTGCGTCCACGACGTGGTCGAACGGTCCATCCAGACCACCATGCCGTGGCATCCGATCCCGGCCATGGCGATCGATCCTTCCGGCACGCGCGTGCTGGTGTTATGCGGGCAACCGGGGCAGAACCACGGGAGACGGTCGGTGCCGCGGCTGTCGCCCTGGGGGAACTGGCGATCCTTGGCCTCGATTTGCGCCAGGCGCACGTCCATCCGCGCGGCGATATCCGGGGGCACGCCCAGCTTCTTCAACCGGCCCGCGATGGCCTTGGCGATCAGCGCGGGGGTCAGGTCGGCCTTGGCGCGCAGCAGCCAGTTTTCCGCCGGCTTGCGGTGACTCCATTCACCGCCGGCGCCTTCACCGTCGGCCGGTTCGTACTTGCCGATCACGGCAGGCCGCGCGTCGGCGCGATAGTGGTACAGCTCATCCTTCAACTGCTGCTCGATGATCGGGCGCTTCTCCTCGACCACGAGGATTTCGCGCAGGCCGTGCGCGAACTCGCGCACGCCCGCCGGCTCGAGCGGCCACACCACGCCCACCTTATGGAGCCGCACGCCGATGGCGCGGCACAAGGCATCGTCCAGGCCAAGGTCGGCCAGCGCCTGCCGGGTATCGCTGTAGGCCTTGCCGCTGGCAATGATGCCGAGACGGTCGTTCGGCCCTTCAATCACATTGCGGTTAAGCCGGTTGGCGCGGATATAGGCAAGCGCCGCCGGCCACTTGATCTCCATCATCCGCGCTTCCGCCGCCAGCGGATCGTCGGGCCAGCGGATATGCAAGCCGCCCTCCGGCCTGGCAAAGTCCTCGGGCAGCAGGATGCGCACCCGGTCGGCATCGGTCACCACCGATGCGCCCGCCTCCACCACCTCCTGCACGGTCTTCATGCCGGCCCACAAGCCACTGAAGCGGCTCATGGCGAAGGCATGCACGCCCAGGTCCAGAATGTCCTGCACGCTGGCGGGAAAGAACACCGGCAGCCCGCAAGCGATGAACGTATGGTCGCTCTGGTGCGCGAGCGTGCTGCTCTTGGACACATGGTCGTCCCCGGCCAGTGCGATCACACCACCCAGCGGCGCCGTGCCCGCCAGATTGGCGTGCTTGAGCGCGTCGCCGCTGCGGTCCACCCCCGGGCCCTTGCCGTACCAGATGCCAAAGACGCCGTCGTACTTCTTGCTCTCGGCATCGAACTCGAGTTGCTGCGAGCCCCACACCGCGGTTACGCCGAGTTCCTCGTTGACGCCGGGCTTGAAGACGACATGATTGTCCGCGAGGTGCTTCTTGGCCTGCCACAACGCCTGGTCATATCCGCCAAGCGGAGAGCCCCGGTAGCCGGAAATGAATGCGGCGGTATTGTGGCCGGCCAGGGTATCGCGCTTGCGCTGCAGCAGCGGCAGGCGCACCAGTGCCTGGACGCCGCTCATGAAAGCGCGCCCCGTGTCCAGTGCGTACTTGTCGTCGAGCGTGACGATTTCCATGGCCTTGCGTGAGGCGTCTGAGAGAGGAGCATTCATAGGACTGGTACTCGCCAATTATGTTGTGGGGAGGGCGGCCAGCGCCCGCCGGGCTCGCAAGGACCCGGTAAGTCTGGCGCTTCTGTGCTTATGCTGATGCTGATGTCGGAAACCGCACGCCGAGCCGTTCGCCAAGCGCGCCTAACTCCTGCGCGATCGCGGCGGGCAGCGCAATACCATGCTCGCGTGCCTCGCGCTCCAGGGCATCGCCACGATTGCCAGGCAGCCGCGCGTCGTCGCCGCCCGCGCAAAGGTAGGTGTCGGTCCACTGCTTCATATAGTCGCCAAAGGGCGCCTGCCCGGCGAAGGATTCCGGCTTTACCATCCACAGGAATCCGTCCTGCATGGCGGCGGCACGGCCATGCGGACTATTGCCCGGCGCCGGTGCGTGAGGCGCCGCGGTGGCCGCCAGGGCACCGGCGAGGCACTCCACCATCATGGCAATGCCGATGCCCTTGTGCCCGCCCATGGGCAGCAGTGACCCGCCCAGCGCGCGCTTTGCATCGGTGGTGGGCCGGCCGTCCGCATCCAGCGCCCACCCTTCCGGGATCGGCTTTCCCTCACGCGCCGCGAGCAGGATATGGCCGCGCGCGGCCACGCTGCACGCCACATCGAATACGATCGGCGCTTGCCCCGGCAGCGGGCAACCGAACGCAATCGGGTTGTGCCCGATCGCCGCGCGCGGGAATCCCTCCATCGCGAGCGCCGGCGGCGTGCGTTGCCCGATCATGGAGAAGGCTCCGGCCTCCGCCGCCAGCAGGGCGTGGATGCCGAGCGCCCCCAGATGGCCGCACGATTGCAGCACGATCAGTACGGAAGCGCTGGTCTCCAGGGCTTCCAGTCCCAGGCGCACCGCATAAGGACCGGCGATCTGCCCCATGGCGCCATCGGCCTGCAGCACGATGCCGCCGGGGAAGGATCGGTATGCCATCACCGGCCCGGGATTGAACTCGTTCGCCCGCAGCCGCTCCACATAAGACGCCAGGCGGGTCATGCCGTGCGTCTTGTAGCCCCGCAACTCGCTGCGTACCAGGATCGCGGCGGCTTCGGCCGCTTGCTCCGGCGGCACGCCGCAGCCTTCGAATACCCGGGTCGTCCATTGCTCCAGCGCCTGAACGTTCCAATGCGTGCTCATGAGGCCTTCTCCCGCACCACCATGAGGCGCTCTGAAAACGGGCCGGCATAGACCGTCTGGTAATACAGGGGGCGGTCACGCAGCGTATAGCCACGCAGTTCCATGACGAAGCCCGGCTGCCCGGCTTCGAGGCCAAGCTCGCGGGCCGCTACCGACGGGATTTCGTCGAATCGCACCCACTGGTCCACGCGCAGCGTCGGTAGCGCCAGGCGC
This sequence comes from Cupriavidus sp. 05T313, assembly GCF_056396665.1. Lineage (NCBI taxonomy): Bacteria > Pseudomonadati > Pseudomonadota > Betaproteobacteria > Burkholderiales > Burkholderiaceae > Cupriavidus > Cupriavidus sp. 05T313. Next base: position 9,881 of record NZ_JBFTLX010000155.1, read on the forward strand.
TGCCCGAGCAGTTCCCGCAGATTCTTTTCGAGTTCGTCGCGTTCAACGCCGCCCAGTTGCGCGAATTCCTCCTCGCGCAGCCAGAACTCGCTGTACAGGTCGAAGCGCCCGCCCACATTGATGATGCGTTCAATGCGAACGAAGGCTTCGCCATCGAGAAACTCCGACCACGGCCCTTTGCGCTTGAGCCGCTTGACCGAGCGCGCATGGACGTAGGAAGGCAGCTCGTTTCCCTCGGCATCGCGAAAGCGCAGGTAGCGCACATCGGCAGGCGCGACCCTGGCGCCCGAGACGAAGGTGCCGCGGCCCTGCTCGCGGGTGATCAGTCCGGAGTTCGAAAGGCGCGCCAGCGCCTTCTGGATGGTGCCCACGCTGACGCCGTGCGCCGTGGCAAGCTCGCCCTCGGAAGGCAACCTGTCGCCCTCGCGCAGCGCGCCGGATTCAATGGAACGGATAATGGCGTCGGAGACGCTGATCAGCTTTGTCATGTTGACTCAGAGGCTAAGTGCAAATCGACTGATTGCGGTTTCCCTGATGTCGAGTATCTCGCTGCTGAGACGGGTGCCGGACGCCACATCCATGGCGTAGGCATACAGCCGATCGCCCACATCCGAGATCTTCTGTCCCTTCTCGAGGATCCCGCTTGCGTCGAAATCAATGTTATCGGCCATGGTTTCCAGCGTATTGACGTTGCCGCAAACCTTGACCGTCGGCGCGACCATGCTGCCGATCGGATTGCCGACCCCCGTACCAAAGAAGGTGAGCTGGCAACCGCCGGCGGCAAGTGCACTGAGATTTTCCACTGCCGCCGCCGGAGCGTCCATGAAATGCAGGCCTTTTTTTACCGGGGCCTCGCCGTAGCGCAGCACGCCGACCAGTGGGCTCGACCCGGCCTTGGCCATCGCGCCCAGCGCCTTCTCCTCAACCGTGGTCAGCCCGCCGCGCTTGTTGTCGGGCGAGGGCTGGGATTCGCGCATGTCGACGCCGCGCTCGATCGCGAGGTTCTCCATGCCGCRGACCGCCTTGACGAAGGCATCCCTCACCGAATCGTCGACGGCGCGTTCCGCGAAGAGGTGCTCCGCGCCGATGAACTCGGACGTCTCGGAAATAATGATGGTGCCGCCTGCTTCGATCACACGGTCGGCCAGACGGCCGATCGTCGGATTGCAGCTCAGGCCGGAGGTGGTATCCGAACCGCCGCACTCGACGCCCAGTACCAGGGCCGAAACCGGGCAGGGTTCGCGCCTGGCACGCGAGGCCGCAAGCGAGAGCTTCAAGGCCTTGCGGGTGCCGGCGGCAATGCAGTCGATCGTGCCATTCGGTTGCAGATGCACCGTTTCCACGGGTTTCCCCGTAGTCCGGATACGGCGCGCCACCTCCTCCGTCGACGAATCTTCAAGTCCCACCAGCAGGACTGCGGCGACATTGGGATTGCGTCCCAGTCCTGCCAGCGACTCATAAGCGAAATCCAGGTCCGCGCCGAACTGCCCACGCACGAACAAGGTGGTGACGGGAATGCAGCCGCTGACGGTTTGCGCGATGGTGCGCGTGACCGGGTTGCAGTTGTCCATCACGGAAATCACCGCTACCCAGTTGCGTACGCCAACTGCGTCGTTCTCGCGGCGGTAGCCAAGGAATGTCATTGCCATTTTCTTACCTCTTTTCCAGATCGCCGCGGGCGCGGGTCGACTCGATGTTGTGCACGTGCATGTGTTCACCAGCCTTCAGGTTCCGGCTGGCCCGCCCGATGACCTGGCCGTACTTCAGGACATTGGCGCTCTGCGGGGTATCCGCGATACAGACCTTATGGCCGAACGGCACATCCTGGAGCAGGGTCATCTGGCCCGATACCTCTCCTTGCAAGGTGCAGGGCTCGCCGGCACGGCCGGCATCGAGCAGCGTGGCGACGTTGTCCGCCTGGTTGAGTACGATGGCACGTGGCATTTTCTGGATTCCTATATAGGTGTTTGATGTACTGTAGTTAACGGAAAGCCAGCATGTCAAGGCTTACTGGGGGAATCCACTAGTCCAAAAGTCAAAGTCCTATATAGAAGTTCTTGACAGCAAGGCGCGCTGTGCCTATCTTCACAACAAGGGCGGCACAGCAGTGCCCGCCAATTCAGGAGACAAGGCATGAAGGTGGCTTCCCACATGGAGAAGATTGCGAAACTCGAAGCATTGCGCGAACGCCTCGATCCCCTACAGGACTTCGAGCTGTGGTTCTGGACCGGGATGACGGCTGGCACGCACGCCGTCAATGCAGCACTCCATCATGCCGCCGTCACGCTGGACGACGACGTGTTCCCGACGCAGCCAGGCGCCTACCTGGTGCCACAGCCGGACGGCTCGCTGCGTGCGGCATTCGGCCCGCTCGGCGATGTGCTGCACGTGGGCAGGCCGAAGATCGATGCACCGGTCCCGGAGGATGTGGCGGCGATGATGCATGAGATGGAGATCGTCGAACGCCATCGGGATCCCTGCCTGCGCGAGGGGGTGGCGCCCACGGCGGCCATTGCCGGGGAATGCGATGCAGCCCTTGCCCGTTGCCTGCGGCTGCTGGCCTGCCGGATGCAAGGAGAAAAAGATGCACGTTGAAGCCCACATCGCCATCGCGCGCCGGATCGAGCGCTCGCTGCAGAAGTGCGGCCCAGCCGACTACGAGATCAAGATCGAGGCCGCCATGCTGGCGGGCACGCACTGGTTGAACGCCGCGCTGCATCGCCTGCGTGCGAACCAGCCGGATAGCGACGTCTTTCACACTTACCTGCTGACCATCAACGAGTTCCGACGGCTCAGCATCGCGGACGGCGAGTTGATGCAGATGCTGGCCGAAATCGAGGATATCCGGCCGCCCTTTGTCCGCGGCAACCTGGCGGGCGGCGAGCGCGCCGCCGAGCGCGCCCTTGAATTGCTGGCGCTGATCCGCGCGAAGGCCCGCGCCAGCGAGTGATCAATCTACTGCAGCACCATATGAAAAGGAGACCGCAGTGAAAGCAGTACGAGTCATACCGAGCCCTACGGGCGGCAAAGTGGAAATACAGGACATCCCGGCTCCGGTTGCTGGCGCCGGCCAGGTTCTGGTCAGGGTGCGTGCCGCCGGTCTGAACCGGGGCGAAATCAACCAGGCCCGCGAATTGCGCACGGGCAACACGATCACCGCGGGCGTCGAGTTTGCGGGCGAGGTGGAAGCGGTCGGCGAAGGCGTGCACGGGTGGCGCGAGGGGGATCGGGTCATGGGCCACGGCCGTGCGTGCCAGGCCGAGTATGTGATTGCCGATCCACTGGCGCTGATGGCCGTGCCCGATGGTCTTTCCTGGATCGATGCCGCGGCGTTCCCCAATGTCTTCATCACGGCCCACGACGCCGTGGTGACCAATGGCCAGTTGCGCGCCGGCCAGGCAGTACTGATCAATGGCGCGTCCGGCGGCGTGGCCATGGCCGCGATCCAGATCGCTTCGCTGATGGGCGCCAAGCCGGTGATCGCCACATCGCGGTCGGCCGCCAAGCTCGATCGCCTGAGCCAGTTCGGTGTCGATGTGGGCATCAATTCATCGAGCGAATCCCAGGTCGACGCCGTCATGGCGGCCACCGACAATCGCGGGGTGGATCTCATAATCGACACCGTGGGCGGCCCGGTCTTCGAAGACAACATGAAGAGCCTCGCGGTCAAGGGACGGCTGGTCAATATTGCCCGCTTGGGTTCGAACACGGCCCAGATCGACCTGAGCCTGCTCTGGCTCAAGCGCCTCACGCTGGTTGGCGTGACATTCCGTACCCGCTCCGAGCAGGAACGCCTGGAATGCATCCAGGCCTGTGCGCGCGACATGCTGCCCTTCCTGGCGGCTGGGCGGATCCGCCTGCCGATCGACCGTACCTTCCCGATGACTGCCATTGGCGAAGCGCACGCCTATATGCAGCAAGACCAGCACGTCGGCAAGATCGTTCTTGTCGTCGAGTAATCCAGTCTTCAAGAATTCCCATACAGATTCGAGAAACGAACAGGAGACATCMATGAGTATCCAGATCACACCGCTCACCGGCTCGGTTGGCGCGTCGGTGGAAGGCGTCAATCTGAACGAACCGGTGAGCGATGCGGCCTTCGAAGTGCTGCATCGGGGGTTCCTTGAATACGGCGTGCTGGTCTACCGCGGCCAAAACCTTCAGCCCGCGGCGCAGATTGCCTTCGCCCGGCGCTGGGGCAAGCCCGTGCAGGGTAACCCGCTGCTGAAAGGCCTCTCGGACTTCCCGGAGCTCGCCCAGGTCACCAAGATTCCCAAGGAGACGGCATCCACCGAGGCCTGGCACTCCGACTCCATCTATACCGAGGTGCCGCCCAAGATCTCCATTCTTTCCGCGGTGGTGGTCCCGCGCGGCGGAGACACGATGTGGTGCAATCAATATCTGGCCTACGAGCGTCTTTCGCCCGCAATGCAACGCATGCTCGAAGGCCTGCGCGTGCGTTTCACGGGACTGCGGCTCGCCAGGATGACGGGATCGGATGCGGTGCCCTCGGCGGTCCACCCGCTGGTTCGCACCCATCCGGAGACACGCCGCAAGGCGCTCTATGTGGGGCATCCCGATACGGCTCACTCCATCGAGGGCATGACGCCCGCCGAAAGCCGGCCTTTGCTCGACTTTCTCTACGAACACTCGACCAGCCCCGATAACGTCTACCGCCATATGTGGCAGGAAGGCGATGTCGTGATGTGGGACAACCGGTGCACCATGCACTACGCCGTACACGACTACGGCGAGGCCGAGCGCATCCTGAACCGGGTGACGCTCGAAGGCGAAGTCCCCTGTTGACCGTTTGACCTGTTGACCTGTTGACAAGCAGCGGGCCCGGCGGCGGTGCATTCGCCGCCGGTGCCCATGCTGTCGGCGGTTTCTTTCCAGCAAGTCCGGATCGAGACCCTGTCCCCAGATGCTAGCAACGGCTTCACGCGAGCCACGCGGGTTCTCCATGATCCGCCAGGGCTCTGCGTGGGGAAGCGCTTCTTGAACTGAAGGCGCCCGGCAGTCCGGTCACGAGGCCGCGCGACGGCAAGACAAGAGCATAGGAGAATACACAATGCAGATGGGTATCCCGACAGAAGTGCGGGCAGGCGAAGCACGCGTTGCCGCCACCCCGGAGACAGTCAAGAAATATGTAGCACAGGGCCACCAGGTTATCGTGCAAGCCGGTGCGGGATTGCGCGCCAGCCAGCCCGACGCTGCCTACGAGGCGGCCGGTGCCCGCATCGGCAGCGCCGCCGACGCCTTGGGCGCGCAGTTGGTGCTCAAGGTCCGCGCCCCGACCCCGGCCGAACTGGACCGGATGAACGAAGGCGCTGTGCTGGTCGGCATGCTCAACCCTTTCGATGCGGAAAACAAAGCCCGCATGTCTGCCGCCGGCATTATCGGCTTCGCGCTCGAGGCGGCGCCGCGCACCACCCGCGCGCAGAGCATGGACGTGCTCTCCTCCCAGGCCAATATCGCAGGCTACAAGGCCGTGCTGGTCGCCGCCCACCACTACCAGCGCTTCATGCCGATGCTGATGACCGCCGCCGGCACCGTCAAGGCGGCGCGCGTGCTGGTCCTCGGCGCCGGCGTGGCCGGCCTGCAGGCCATCGCCACCGCCAAGCGGCTGGGCGCGGTGATCGAAGCATCCGACGTGCGCCCCGCCGTCAAGGAACAGATCGAATCGCTGGGTGGCAAATTCCTCGATGTGCCCTTCGTCACCGACGAAGAGCGCGAGATCGCGCAGGGCGTGGGCGGCTATGCCCGCCCCATGCCACCCGACTGGATGCGGCGCCAGGCCGAACTGGTGCACGAGCGCGCCAAGGCCGCCGACATCGTCATCACTACCGCGCTGATCCCGGGCCGCCAGGCGCCGGTGCTGCTCAAGGAGGAGACCGTGAAGGCGATGAAGCCGGGCTCGGTGGTGGTCGACCTGGCCGCGGCGCAGGGCGGCAACTGCCCGCTGACGGTGGCCGACGAAGTGGTGGAGCGCCATGGCGTCACGCTGATCGGCCACACCAACCTGGCCGGCATGGTTGCGGCGGACGCCTCCGCGCTCTACGCGCGCAACGTGCTGGACTTCCTCAAGCTGATCACCGACAAGGATGGCAAGCTTGCCATCGATATGAAAGACGACATCGTAGCGGCTTGCCTGATGACCAAGAGCCGTGAACTGGAACTGACAAGCTGAGGAGAAGTCGATGGAAATGGTGAACCACACGGTGATCAACCTGATCATCTTCGT